>JALYVC010000420.1 GCA_030853445.1 Actinomycetota bacterium
GAGCAGCACCGTGCAGCCGGTACGACGCGCCGCCGCCCGCGCGTGGGCGAGCGGCGCCGAGGTCACCTGCTCGCGCGTCACCCCACCCCCGCGCATGCCGTCCGGCACCTGCCCGCCGTCACCCACCGACACCTCGAGCCGGGTCAGCAGGCGGGCCAGCTCGCCCGCGTGGGGCGTGAGCAGGGTCGGCGCGTCGCGCCGGTCGACCAGATCGAGGGCGCCGGCGTCGACCAGCACCGGCAGGTCACTGGCGAGCGCCTCGAGCGCCCGCTCCTTCTGCTCCCTTGCGTCGTCGGACTCGTCCTGGTCCGACGAGGCGTCGAAGCCCGACCCGATGACCCAGGCCTGCACCCGGCCACGGGCGGTGACGACCTCGGGGGCGGCCTGGTGCACGAGCCACCGCACGTCGCGGGGGCCCAGGTAGCGGACCATGCCCGGGCCGGCGCCGAGGGCGCCCAGCACGCTGAGCACCGCGGCGCCGGGGTAGTTCACCGACCCGGCGACGATGCCGACCACGCCGCGGGAGTACTTGTCGCTGCTCGCGTCGGGGACCGGCCACAGGTCGGCCACGTCGTCGAAGGTGAGCCGCTCGACGCTCGGGTGCACGCCGCTGCGCCTGAGCGCGTCGTCGAGACCGATGTCGACGACGGTGAGCCGCCCGACCGCCGGCTCGCTCGCCGGCAGCAGGTGCACGGGCTTCACCAGCGAGAACGTCACCGTCTCGTCGGCGACCACGAGGTCGTCAGCCACCTGCTCCCCCGCCGGGTCGGCGCCCGACGGCAGGTCGACGGCGAGCACCCAGGCGTCGGCCGGTACGGCGTCGACCAGCGTGCGGGCGGGGGCCCGCAGTCCCGGGCGGCCGCCGATGCCGAGCAGGCCGTCGACCACGACCGAGGCCTCGCCCAGCAGGTCGCGCCAGCCGATGTCGTTCCTACCGCGTCCATCGTCGAAGTGGTGGGCGTGGTCGGCGTGGACGGCCTCCTCCTCGTCGGCGCTCACCACGACCACCCCAGCCTCGCGGGCCAGTCCGACCGCCTCGTCGTCGGAGCGTCCCGAGGTGACGACCGCGACGGGGACCCCGGCCCCGGCCAGGAGCATCGTGGCGTAGAGGGCGTCGCCTCCGTTGTCGCCCGCGCCGACGAGCGCGACCACCGACCCGGCCGTGTCACCCTCCGGGTCGTCGTCGAGCCTGGCCAGCACGACCTCGGCCAGCCCACGGGCGGCCCGCTTCATGAGCTCGCCCTCGGGCAGCCCGGCGCGGGCGAGGTCCTCGACCTCCCGCACGTCCGGCACGGCATACGCCTCGATCATGGGGTGCTCCTTGGGCTCAGGCCTCGGCGATGACGACGGCCGACGCGATGCCGGCGTCGTGGGACAGGGACAGGTGGAAGGTCGCCACACCGAGCTCCTGCGCCCGGGCGGCCACGGAGCCCCGTACCCGGAGCGAGGGCTTGCCCTCGGCGTCCTTCTCGACCTCGGCGTCGGCCCACGACAGGCCGACCGGGGCGCCGAGCGCCTTGGCCAGCGCCTCCTTGGCCGCGAAGCGGGCCGCCAGCGAGGCCAGGCCCAGCTGCCGCTCGCCCGGGGTGAACAGCCGCTCGCGCAGCGCGGGAGTGCGCTCCAGCGTCGCGCCGAAGCGCTCGATGTCGACGACGTCGATGCCGAGGCCGACGATCACCCTCGCCGCCTGGGACGCCTACTCAACCGTGACCGACTTGGCGAGGTTGCGCGGCTGGTCGACGTCGAGGCCCTTGGCCGTCGCCAGCTCGCAGGCGAAGACCTGCAGCGGCACAACGGTCAGCAGCGGGGCGAGCAGGGTGGGCACCGCGGGCACCCGGATGATCTCGTCGGCGAAGGGCACGACCTGCTCGTCGCCCTCCTCGGCGATGACGATGGTGCGTGCCCCCCGGGCGCGGATCTCCTGGATGTTGGAGACGACCTTGGCGTGCAGACCGTGCTCGGTCGCCGGCGACGGCACGATGACGAAGACCGGCACCCCGGGCTCGATGAGGGCGATGGGGCCGTGCTTGAGCTCACCGGCGGCAAACCCCTCGGCGTGGATGTAGGCCAGCTCCTTGAGCTTGAGCGCTCCCTCGAGCGCGACGGGGTAGCCCACGTGACGACCGAGGAAGAGCACGGCGCGGCTGTCGGCCATGAAGCGGGCCACCTCGCGCACCCGGTCCATCGAGTCGAGGACCGAGCGGATCTTGGCCGGCACCTCGTGCAGCTCCTTCATCACCGCCTGCGCCTCGTCGGCGTAGGTGCCACCGCGCAGCTGGGCCAGGTAGAGCCCGAGGATGTAGACCGCGGTGATCTGGGCGAGGAAGGCCTTGGTCGAGGCGACTGCGATCTCCGGCCCGGCGTGGGTGTAAAGCACGGCGTCGGACTCGCGCGGGATCGTCGAGCCGTGGGTGTTGCAGATGGCGACGGTGAGGGCCCCGAGCGAGCTGGCGTGCTTGACCGCCATGAGCGTGTCCATCGTCTCGCCGGACTGCGAGATCGAGACGACGAGCGTGCGCGCGTTCACCACCGGGTCGCGGTAGCGGAACTCACTGGACAGCTCGACCTCGCACGGGATGCGGGTCCAATGCTCGATGGCGTACTTCGCAACCATGCCCGCATAGGACGACGTCCCACAGGCCACGACGACGATCTTGTCGATGGCCCGCAGCGCGTCCTCGCTGATGCGCAGCTCGTCGAGCACCAGGGCGCCCTTGGCGTCGGTGCGCCCCAGCAGGGTGTCGGCCACGGCCTGTGGCTGGTCGTGGATCTCCTTGTCCATGAAGCTGGCGAAGCCGCCCTTCTCGGCAGCCGCCGCGTCCCAGTCGACGTAGAAGCGCCGCCCCTGCGCCGGCTCGCCGTCGAAGCCCACGACGGTCACCGAGTCGGGGGTGATCGTGACGACCTGGTCCTGCCCCAGCTCCATGGCCTCACGGGTGTGCCCGATGAAGGCGGCGACGTCGGAGCCGAGGAAGTTCTCCCCTTCGCCCAGGCCGACCACGAGCGGGCTGTTCCTGCGGGCTCCGACGACGACCCCGGGGGCATCGGCGTGGACGGCCAGCAGGGTGAAGGCACCGTCGAGCTGCCCGACCGTCTCGAGCATCGCCACGGTGAGGTCACCCGTGCGCGTGAAGGTCGCCGCCATCAGGTGGGCGACCACCTCGGTGTCGGTCTCGGAGCGGAACTCGACCCCCTGGGCGAGCAGCTGCTGCTTGAGGGAGTGGAAGTTCTCGATGATGCCGTTGTGGATCAGGGCCAGCCGCCCGTCGGGCCCACCGAGGTGCGGGTGGGCGTTGCGGTCGGTGGGGCCACCGTGGGTGGCCCATCGGGTGTGCCCGATCGCCGTCGTCGCCGGGGCCAGCGGGGCCGCCGCCAGCGCGCCGATGAGGTTGAGCAGCTTGCCGGCCTTCTTGGCCACCGCCACCGCAGGCGCGCTGCCGTCGGAGGTAGGCCCCACGAGGGCGACCCCGGCCGAGTCGTACCCGCGGTACTCCAGACGGGCCAGACCCTCCATGACGACCTCGAGTGCCCGCCCGTCGAGGGTCCGGCCGACGTACCCGACGATTCCGCACATGGGCACCAGCCTAGGCGCAGCCACCACCCCTGCCCGGTATGCCCGACCCCGCGAGCCTCGACATCCCCCGACACGCTGGATCGAGGCCGCCACGGCCCCGATGGGACACAATGACGCGGGTGACGCACGTGACGGCCCTCGAGCGGGCAGCAACCGAGCGGGCGACGGAGAAGGCGAGCCTCCCGTCTCCGTACGTCGAGCTCGACCGCGCAGCGTGGTCGCGCCTGCGGGAGAACCACCCGCTGAGCCTCACCGCGCAGGACGTCGCCCGCCTGAGCGGGCTCGGCGACCGGATCGACCTGCGCGAGGTGGAGGAGGTCTACCTCCCCCTGTCACGACTGCTCAACTACTACGTCGCCGCCACCGGGCAGCTGCACCGCATCACCAGCAACTTCCTGGGCGAGCGCCCGCCGCGCACACCCTTCGTCATCGGGGTCGCGGGGTCGGTGGCGGTCGGCAAGTCGACGACCGCCCGCATCCTGCGCGAGCTGCTGTCCCGGTGGCCGGGCACGCCGCGGGTCGAGCTGGTCACGACCGACGGCTTCCTCTTTCCCAATGCCGTGCTCGAGCGTCGGGGGCTGTTGTCGCGCAAGGGTTTCCCCGAGTCCTACGACCGGCGTGCCCTGCTGCGCTTCGTGGCCGAGGTCAAGTCGGGAAAAGCCGAGGTCGGTGCGCCGGTCTACTCCCACCTGGTCTACGACATCGTGCCGGGTGAGCGGGTCACGGTGCGCCAGCCCGACGTGCTGATCGTCGAAGGCCTCAACGTGCTGCAGGGGCCCGTCGCGCAAGCCGCCCGCGGCACGGGCATGGCGGTGAGCGACTTCTTCGACTTCTCGGTCTACGTCGACGCCCGCGTCGAGGACGTGCGGCAGTGGTACGTCGACCGCTTCCTGTCCCTGCGCGCGACCGCGTTCGCCGACCCCGACTCCTACTTCCACCGCTACGCTGTCCTCGACGACCACCAGGCCCGGGCGACGGCCGAGCGCATCTGGCGCGAGATCAACGGCCCCAACCTCGTGGAGAACATCGCCCCGACGCGGTCGCGGGCGTCCTTGGTGCTCACCAAGGGCGCCAACCACTCCGTGCGCCGCGTCCGTCTGCGCAAGCTCTGACGCTCGGCCCCGTCGCCTCACACGCAGATCTTCGAGCTGGGGCGAACCCAACCCCACACACCCACCATTCCTCGCCGAGCCTCGGGAGATCGCGAGGGCGGGACGCGGGCCAGCCGGCGATCAGTACCAGTGCGGCGAGCGGCTCTGCCATTGCGAGAGTGCGTTGCAGGGGGTGCCGTAGCTGCTCTGGATGTACTGCATGCCCCAGGTGATCTGGGTGACCGGGTTGGTGCGGTAGTCGGCACCGACCGAGGCCATCTTCGACGCGGGCAACGACTGCGGGATGCCGTAGGCGCCCGACGAGGAGTTGGCCGCCCGGAAGTTCCAGTTGCTCTCACCGCTCCACAGCTGCTCGAGGCAGCTCCACTGGCCGGTGCCCCAGCCGTGGTCGGCGAGCATGAGACGGGCGGCGGACTTCGGGTCGCCCTGCGCGTTGGCCACGACCGACTGACGCTCGGCGGCCCGGGCGGCCCGGGCGGCCCGGTCGGCGTCGGCCTTCCGGCTGGCGGC
>JALYVC010000434.1 GCA_030853445.1 Actinomycetota bacterium
GGCGGTGGGCCCGGGCGTCGTCGTGTTGATCGGGATCGGCGCGGTGCTCGCGATAGCCTCGCTCTCGTGTACTTCACCGACCGAGGCATCGAGGAGCTGTCGGCCCGACGGGGCGAGGAGCAGGTGAGCCTCGACTGGCTGGCCGAGCAGCTGCGCACGTTCGTCGACCTGCACCCCGAGTTCGAGACACCGGTCGAGCGTCTCGCCACCTGGCTCGCCCGTCTCGACGACGACGACGACGAGTGACACCCGCCCCACGAGCACCCCGAGCCCCGGACAGCAGGGCGCTCGACAACCCGGAAGGACTCGCGTGATCACCCCCAGCGGACCGGCGGCCGACAGGTCCGGCGTCCCCGTCCCCGGCCCCTCCGACCAGCAGGCCCCGGCTTTCCACGCCAGCGCCCAGCTCATCGTCACCGAGGGGCGCCGCGACGTAGGGATGTGCTTCGTCGGAGCCTCGACGGTGGCGGGATACGGCGACCCGAAGGGCCTCGGCTGGGTCGGTCGTGTCGTGAGCCGCTCGCAGCACGCCGACCTCGACCTCACGGCCTACAACCTCGGGGTGCGTGGTGACACCTCCGCCGGGGTCATGGAGCGCTGGCGGCGCGAGTGCGGACCCCGCTGGGAGCGCCGCGCCGAGCGCCGGATGGTGCTCTCCGTCGGTGCGAACGACATCTCGGCTGACCTCACCGTGGCCCGCTCGCGTCTCAACCTCGCCAACATCCTCGACGAGGCGAGCTCTCACGGCATCGCGACGTTCGTCGTCGGTCTGCCACCCGCCCGCGACCCCGAGCTCAACGGCCGCATCGCCGCACTGGCCGAGGTGCAGGCCGACGTCTGCGGGCGACGGGGCATCACCTACGTCGACTGCTTCCGCCCGCTCGTGGCGCACGAGCAGTGGGTGGCCGACCTCGCGGCGTCGCCCGACGGGGTGCACCCGGGGCAGGCCGGCTACGGCCTGATCGCGTGGCTCGTGCTCCACAACGGCTGGTACGACTGGCTGCAGGTGCCGGCCAGCTGACGCTCGCTCGCCCTGGCGTCGCCCGCCGACGCGTCGGGGTCTTGCCGTGAGGGCCAACGCGATATAACGTGTCTGAACACACGACATATCGCGTTGGCAGGGTGCTGACGTGGACGGGAGGCGTCGTCATGAGCCAGGACCACCCAGACCCACCGGTCGACGACCGCGACGGACGCCGGCAGGACTGGCGCATCGACGGCCCACGGGTGCTCGACGTGGGCGGCGAGGGGCAGCGGGTGGCGGCCCTGCGCGTCACGATGGTCGGGGGCAGGGTCGACGTCGTCACCCACGACGACTCGCCCACGGCCCGGGTCGAGGTGACCTCGGTGACCGGTCTGCCGGTGCACGTGCAGTGGGACGGCTCGACGCTGTCGGTCAGCCACGGCAAGGACGCGGACCAGAAGGTGCTCGAGATGATCCGGCGCACCGTCGAGGGCCTGAGTCGAAACAGCGCGGTGCTCAGCATCTCGGTGCCGTCCGCCACCGACACCAGCGTCAGCACCGTCGGTGCCGCCGCCCTGCTGTCGGGGCTGCGGGCCCGGGTGCGGGTCAACACGGTCTCGGGCGAGATGACCCTGAACGACCTGCGGGGAGACCTCGACGTCAACACCGTGAGCGGCGAGGTCGAGGTCGCCGACGTGACCGGACCGCTCAAGGTCAACGCGGTCTCGGGCGGCGTCACGGTACAGCGGGGAGACCTGCCGACCGCTCGGGTCAACACGGTCAGCGGTGACATCACCCTCGACCTCACGACCGGGTGCTGCGACCTCCGCTCGAACAGCATCTCCGGCGACGTCACGGTTCGCGCCCCCCTGGGCGGCTACGACGTCGAGGGCAACACCGCCTGGGGGCAGGTCGTCGTCGACGGCACCACGCTCACGTCGGCTCGCGACCACGTCGGTGGTCGCGGTGGACGCCTGCACAATGGCGACGGGGCCCTGAAGATCAGGGCCAGCGCGGCTTCCGGCAGCCTCGTCGTGCTGCGAGCCGCACCCCAGGACGCGGCGAGCAGCTCCCCGAAGGATGCCCCGGCGCCCACGCCACACCCCCAGGACCACCCCCGCGGCTGGGGTGGCCAGGCATGAGCCCGGTCTTCGCCCACGGGCAGCTGCGCCTCTACCTGCTCGACCTGCTCGAGCAGGGACCTCGACACGGGTACGAGGTCATCCAGGACCTCGAACAGCGCTTCAACGGGCTCTACACCCCCAGCGCCGGCACCGTCTACCCCCGCCTGGCCAAGCTCGAGCAGGAGGGCCTGGTGGCGCGCACCGACGAGGGCCGCAAGGCGACGTACCGGATCACCGACGCCGGACGGGCCGAGGTCGAGGCCCGTCGGGGCGACCTCGCCGACCTCCACGACGACCTCGAGCGCAGCGTGCGCGAGCTCGCGCAGGAGGTGCGCGACCGTGTGCAGGGCCAGAC
>JALYVC010000296.1 GCA_030853445.1 Actinomycetota bacterium
GGGCAAGGCCGGTCTGCTGGCCGGCCTCGCCCTGCAGCAGGGCGCCTCACTCGTGGCGAACGAGGTGAGCCCGCACCGGGCCGACCTCGTGCGTCACACCCTGGCCGCTGCCGTGAGAGCGCCTGGAGGTGAGCGCATCGAGGTCCGCGTCGGCGACGGCCGCGACCTGGGCAGCGAGGAGCCGGGAGGGTTCGACAAGGTGCTGGTCGATGCCCCCTGCACCGGTCTCGGCGCTCTGCGGCGACGACCCGAGGCGCGCTGGCGCCGTGTGCCCGGTGACGTGACCGCGCTGGCGAGCCTGCAGCGCGAGCTCCTGGCCAGCGCCGTCGACGCCACGCGCGTCGGCGGGGTGGTCGCCTATGCCACCTGCAGCCCCCACCTCAACGAGACCCTCTTCGTGGTGCGCGACGTGCTCAAGCGGCACAACGACGTCGAGCTCATCGACGCGCGGCCCGTGGTCACCCGTCCCGACGGCAGTCCGGTGCCCGACCTCGGCGAGGGGCCGACGGTGCAGCTGTGGCCGCACCGGCAGGGAACCGACGGGATGTTCCTGGCCCTGCTGCGGCGCACGACCTGAGCGGACCGACCGGGCTCGGCTGCTCAGGACCCGTACCGCAGCAGCACGTAGCCCCACGCGACGAGCAGGGTGACGGTGGCGACGATGATGCCGTCCTTGGTGAAGCGCCAGAAGCTGATCGGCACCCCGTTGCGGGCGGCGATGCCGAGGATGACGACGTTGGCGCTGGCGCCCACGGCCGTCATGTTGCCGCCGAGGTCCGCGCCGAGGGCCAGGGCCCACCACAGCGAGGGGTCGAGGCTGTTGGGAGCCGCCACGAGCTGCTCGACGATGGGGCTCATCGTGGCGACGTAGGGGATGTTGTCGACGATGCCCGACAGGACGCCGGAGCCCAGCAGCAGGGCCGAGTTGGCGAGCAGCTTGTTGTCGCCGACGGCCTGCGCTGCGAACTGACCCACCGACTCGATGACACCGACGTGGACGAGGCCACCGACCATGATGAAGAGCCCGCCGAAGAAGACCAGCGTCGACCACTCCACCTCGTGCAGGTAGACCCGCGGCTCGGCGCGTGACAGGGCCACCAGCAGGCCGGCGCCGAGGAGGGCGACGAGGGAGGGCTCGAGGCCGATGAGCGGGCGCAGGACGAAGCCACCCAGCACCAGCGCGAGCACGACGCCGCACTGGATCAGCAGGCGCTTGTCCTCGATCGCCTCGCGCTCGTTGAGGTCCATCACGGAGGCTGCGCGCTCCGGGTCGGTGGTCATGGTGCGGCCCCACAGCAGCCACGCCATCGCGATGAAGACGAGGAGCAGGACGACGACCACCGGGCCGAGGTTGAGCACGAAGTCGTTGAAGCTGAGGCCGGAACGACCCGAGATGATGATGTTGGGCGGGTCGCCGATGAGGGTGGCGGTTCCGCCGATGTTGGAGGACATCGCCTCGGCGAGCAGGAAGGGCACGACGGGGGTGCCGATGCGCTCGCACACGAGCAGCGTGACCGGGGCGACCAGCAGCACCGTGGTGACGTTGTCGAGCAGCGCGGAAGCCACCGCGGTCAGCACGATGAGCATGACCATGACGACGAAGGGGCGCCCCCGGGCTCGCTTCGCCGCCCAGATGGCCACGAACTCGAACACCCCGGTCTGCTTGACGATGCCGACGATGACCATCATCCCGAGCAGCAGGAAGATGACGTTCCAGTCGATGCCCGTCTCCTCGGAGAAGAACGCCGACTTCGACTCGGCCGCCCCCAGCACGACCATCGCGGCAGCGCCCCAGAGCGCCGCCGCGACGCGGTGGATGCGCTCCGTGGCGATCAGGACGTAAGCCGTGAGGAAGGCCGCGACGACGAGCGCGGTCACGGGGTCCGGTCCGCGGCCGAGGCGTCGGTCTGCGCGTCGCCGGCCGTGGGGAACAACACGCCGAGCAGCCGCCGAGCGGTGACCACCCCGATGATCTCGTCCCCCCGACCCACCACCACCAGCGGGCTCCGGCTACCGGCCATCACGGCGGCGACCTCGAGCACGGTGTCGTCGTGGTTGACCCGGGAGACGGCGGTCAGGTGGTCGCGATGGGGCAGCAGGTCTCCCACGGTCTTGCCGTCGAGGGCCCGGGCGATGGTGTCGGCCGTCTTCTCGTCGACGACGCGCGCGAGGGCGGGGTTGTCCTTGGCGTACTCGGGCACGATGAAGCTCATGACCAGATGGGCCGGGAGCACCGAGTAGGGACGCTTCCCGTCCCCTCGTACGACGAGCGCCGGCAGCTCGCGGTCCACCATCAGCCGCACCGCCTCGCGGGCGTCGGTCGTGGTCGACACCATCGGATGGTGCTCGAGCAGGTCGAGGGCGCGCACGGATGCTCCTTCGTGGGGGGTCTAGCGACGAGCGGTCGGAGGCTGTCGACCTCGGGTCCCAGCAGGGTATCGGGACGGCAAGCCGGTTCGGCGCCCCTGCTGCCGGGCACCGGGGAAGTTCTCGGACCCGAGACCCATCCGACCGGGCGACGGCTCCGA
>JALYVC010000494.1 GCA_030853445.1 Actinomycetota bacterium
TCGCTGCCCTCGCCGATACCACCGTCGTGCTCCTCGCCCGCAGGACGCCGACGGCGAGGGTCTCGACCTCGTCGGCCGCCCGCAGGACCCGGCGCCGGCGCAGCTCACCCCGCTCGACCAGCCACGCGAGGTGGGAGTCGACGGCCGCCAGCACCTCGTCGACGCCCTCGGCCCGCGAGGCCATGCACCGCACGACCGGTGGGCGCCACCCCCCGGGCTCGGAGCGGTCGCCGAGGGAGACCATGTGCGTGAGGTCGCGCACCGTCGACGAGGCGCCGTCACGGTCGGCCTTGTTCACGACGAAGACGTCTCCGATCTCGAGGATGCCGGCCTTGGCCGCCTGGATGCCGTCGCCCATCCCCGGGGCGAGGAGCACGACGGTGGTATCGGCGAGGGCAGCGACCTGCACCTCCGACTGCCCCACCCCGACCGTCTCGACCAGCACGACGTCGCAGCCGGCGGCATCGAGCACCCGCAGCGACTGCGGCGTCGACCGCGAGAGCCCGCCGAGGTGGCCCCGCGACGCCATCGAGCGCAGGTAGACCCGGGGGTCGAGGGCGTGCTCCTCCATCCGGATCCGGTCGCCGAGCAGCGCCCCGCCCGAGAAGGGCGACGACGGGTCGACGGCCAGCACCCCGACCGTCTGCCCCCGGGCGCGCAGGGCGCGCACCAGGACGTTGGTGGTCGTCGACTTTCCCACACCGGGCGACCCGGTGAGGCCGACCACGTGGGCTCGACCGGTATGGGGCGCGAGGGCAGCCATGACCTGACGCAGCGCCGGGTGGTCGTCCTCCACCAGCGAGATCAACCTCGCCACGGCCCGCGGCGAACCGTCGCGGGCCGCAGCGACGAGCGAGGGGACGTCGACCGCGCGGGTCATGGGGGTGAAGAGGCTCGGGGGGGGTGGCCTCAGGCCGTGGGAGCCGGGACGCGCAGGACGAGCGCGACACCCTGGCCGCCGCCACCGCAGAGGGCGGCGGCACCGACGCCGCCGCCACGGCGCCCGAGCTCGAGGGCCAGGTGCAGCACCAGACGGGCCCCCGACATGCCGATCGGATGGCCGACCGCGAGGGCACCACCGTTGACGTTGACCTTGTCGGCGTCGACGCCCAGCAGCTTGGTCGAGGCCAGCCCGACGGCGGCGAAGGCCTCGTTGATCTCGATCAGGTCAAGGTCGGTGGGGGCGATGCCCTCCCGGGCGCAGGCCGCCTTGATCGCGTTGGCGGGCTGCGCCTGCAGGGTGGAGTCGGGCCCGGCCACGTTGCCGTGGGCGCCGATCTCGGCCAGCCAGGCCAGCCCGAGCTCCTGCGCCTTCGACTTCTTCATGACGACCACGGCGGCGGCGCCGTCGGAGATCTGTGAGGCGGAGCCGGCGGTGATGGTGCCGTCCTTCGAGAAGGCCGGACGGAGGCGTCCCAGCGTCTCGACGGTCGTGTCGGCGCGCACCCCCTCGTCGGACTTGAACTCCAGCGGGTCGCCCTTGCGCTGCGGGACGGAGACGGCAACGACCTCGTCGTCGAAGATCCCGTCCTTCCAGCCCTTGGCGGCGAGCTCGTGCGAGCGCGCGGCGAAGGTGTCCTGCTCCTGTCGGCTGAAGGAGAGGTCGCCGGTGTTGGCCTGCTCGGTGAGGGCGCCCATCGGCTGGTCGGTGAGGGAGTCCCACAGGCCGTCGGCGGCCATGTGGTCCTTCATCGTCACGTCGCCGTACTTGTAGCCCGCGCGGGACTTCTCGAGCAGGTGGGGAGCGTTGGTCATCGACTCCTGACCACCGGCCACGACGACCTCGCACTCGCCTGCACGGATGAGCTGGTCGGCCAGCGCGATCGCGTCGAGGCCCGAGAGGCAGACCTTGTTGACGGTCAGGGCGGGGACCGTCAGCGGGATGCCGGCCTTGGTGGCGGCCTGGCGGGCGGGGATCTGGCCGGCGCCTGCCTGCAGCACCTGGCCCATGATCACGTAGTCGACCTGGTCGGGGCGCACGCCCGACTTCTCCAGGGCGCCCTTGATGGCGAAGCCGCCCAGGTCGGCTCCGGAGAAGTCCTTGAGCGAACCGAGCAGACGGCCCATCCCGGTGCGGGCACCTGCGACGATGACGGTCGGGTCGGTGGTCATGATGAGGTTCCTCCACAGGTCGTCCTTCAGCGTCGTTGACGTCTATCACTGTATCGGCGGTGGCTCCCCCACTCCCCTGACCGGGTGGTGGCGCTGGCCACACGACACGGAGTAGACCTGAGCCATGGCACCCGGCAACGGCTCGCACGACGACCCCTGGCAGCTGACGACCGCGCCGGGCTCGTCGACCTACACGATGTGGCGCGAGGAGGCGGGGGACCCGCCTGCGCTGGTGTGCCGGGTCGGCTCCACGACCCTGAGGTACGACGCCCGCGCCGTCGACCATCTCCTCGCCTGGCTGCAGGAGCAACGCGACTGGGTCGACCTCGGCGCGGCCGACGAGCTGAAGCCCGCCGCCCCGGGGTCGGTCGAGGCCTTCGGCCGGGCCGACGACAACCCGCTCGGGGGGTGGTACGGCCTGCGCAAGGGCTATCGCGGACGTTTCGGGATGTATCTCCCGCCCCTGCTCGAGGCCCTCGGGCTGGTCGAGCTGACCCACGACCAGCGCGGCAACCGGGTGCGGGCGCTCTAGGCTCGGCCCATGAGCGACTTCCCGCACCTCTTCACCGCCATCGACCACGTCGGTGTCGCGGTCACCGACCTCGACGCCGCCATCGCGTTCTACCGCGACACCTACGGCATGCGGCTCGCGCACGAGGAGGTCAACGAGGAGCAGGGCGTCCGCGAGGCGATGATGGCCGTCGGGGACTCCGGCTCGTGCGTGCAGCTGCTGGCGCCGCTCACCCCCGAGTCGACCATCGCGAAGTTCCTGGACCGCAGCGGCCCCGGCATCCAGCAGGTCGCCTACCGCGTCGAGGACGTCGAGGCGGCGGCCGCCGTGCTGCGTGGGCGCGGGCTGCGCCTGCTCTACGACACCGCCAGGCGCGGCACCTCCGACAGCCGGGTCAACTTCATCCACCCGAAGGACGCCGGCGGCATCCTCGTCGAGCTCGTGCAGCCGGCCACCGCCGCCTACTGAACCCCGACGGAGGCCTCAGGAGGCCTCAGGAGGCACCGTCGGACCGCCTGCGGCCGTGGACTCGACCCGCCCTTCCCCCGATCGGCGGCGAACTCCCAGCCCAAGGTCCCTGTCGGCGGGCCCGTCCCCTTCCTATGATCGGCCTGTGTCGCTGGCGCGCCGTGATCTCCTCGTCGCCCTGGGCGGGACCGCGGCCGGCGCCCTCGCCACCCTCGGGACCGAACGGGAGGTCGAGGCTGCCCGTGACCGGGTGCCGCTGCCCTTCTACGGCTCGGCCGTCTCGGCCGTACGACCCGACCAGTCGCGACCGAGCGCCGCCCACGGCCAGGTCGTCTGGTCCGGAGCCCGCGATGCGGGCACCAAGCGGCTCGCGCTCACCTTCGACGACGGACCTGACCCCGCGTGGACGCCACGGGTGCTCGCAGCCCTCGCCAGGCACGAGGTGGTCGCGACCTTCTTCGTGCGCGGTGACCACCTCAGTGCCCACCCGCAGGTGCACGCCGACTCGCTCGCCGCCGGCCACGAGCTGGCTGACCACAGCTGGGACCACCCCGACCTGGGTCGCCTCACCCTCGCCGAGGTCAGCAACCAGCTGCGGCGCACCGACGCCGCCATCGAGCACCTCACCGGACGACGCCCCACCCTGATGCGCCCGCCCTACGGACACCTGACCGGGAGCACGGTGCTCGCCGCCGCCGAGTCCGGCCTCACGACCGTGCTGTGGAGCACCCAGGTGCACGAGGACCGGTTCACCTCCCACCCCGACGGCCTCGTGGGCGCCATCAGGGCGGAGGTCGCCCCGGGGGACATCCTGCTCGCCCACGACAGCGGCTCGGCCGATCGGGTCATCACCGTCGACCACCTCGACGCCGTGCTCGCCGGGCTGCGCGACGACGGGTACGAGCTGGTCACGGTGTCACAGCTGCTGACCGCCTCGGCGGGCTCCTCCGAGGTCGGGCGGTCCTCGTGAGCCAGGTCACGGGTGACGGGAGTCTCAGGCGCCCGGGCGTCAGGTGACCGGTCAGTAGGTTCGGAAGGCGCCGCCGGTGCGCCCCGGCCTTCGATCGACTGCCGCCCCGACGTGGAGGAGACAACCGACCATGGACCACATTCGCGACGCCATCCTGTCCGGCGACCGCAGACCGGAGACCTACGCGGCCCTGCAGGTCCCCGCGACCTACCGGGGCGTCACCGTCCACCAGGAAGACGTCGGCATGTTCGACGGAGTCGCGAGCCGCGACAAGGACCCGCGCACCTCGCTGCACCTCGACCAGGTGCCCGTGCCGGAGCTGGCCCCCGGCGAGGCACTCGTTGCCGTCATGGCCAGCGCCATCAACTACAACACGGTGTGGACCTCGATCTTCGAGCCGGTCC
Source organism: Actinomycetota bacterium (assembly GCA_030853445.1). Lineage (GTDB taxonomy): Bacteria > Actinomycetota > Actinomycetes > Actinomycetales > Dermatophilaceae > Lapillicoccus. The sequence goes on from JALYVC010000494.1 coordinate 4,466, forward strand.
CCACCTTCGGCTTCCTCGAGCGCTACGGCCGGCTCTCCCCCATCTCCAAGCGCCACGACCTGCCGTACCACGTCGTCGGCTCCGACCTCGCGGGCGTCGTGCTGCGAACCGGACCCGGTGTCCACCTGTGGAAGCCGGGCCAGGAGGTCGTCGCGCACTGCCTGTCGGTCGAGCTCGAGAGCGCCGACGGCCACAACGACACGATGCTCGACCCCGAGCAGCGCATCTGGGGCTTCGAGACCAACTTCGGCGGTCTCGCCGAGCTGGCGATCGTCAAGAGCAACCAGCTGATGCCGAAGGCCGCTCACCTCACCTGGGAGGAGGCGGCCTCGCCCGGTCTGGTCAACAGCACGGCCTACCGGCAGCTGATCTCGCGCAACGGCGCAGGGATGAAGCTCGGTGACGTCGTGCTCATCTGGGGCGCCAGCGGTGGCCTCGGCTCGTACGCGACACAGATGGCCCTCGCGGGTGGTGCGACCCCGGTCTGCGTCGTCTCCTCGCCGGACAAGGCGGAGATCTGCCGCAAGATGGGCGCCGAGCTGGTCATCGACCGCAGCCACGGGACCGGGGAGGGTTACCAGTTCTGGCAGGACGAGACGACCCAGGACCCGCGTGAGTGGAAGCGCCTCGGCGCCAAGATCCGCGAGCTCACCGGCGGCAAGGACGCCGACATCGTCTTCGAGCACCCGGGCCGCGAGACCTTCGGCGCCAGTGTCTACGTCACCCGCAAGGGCGGCACGATCGTGACCTGCGCGTCGACCTCGGGCTACATGCACGAGTACGACAACCGCTACCTCTGGATGAGCCTCAAGCGTATCGTCGGCTCCCACTTCGCCAACTATCGCGAGGCGTGGGAGGCCAACGAGCTGGTCAACCGGGGGCTCATCCACCCGACCCTCAGCCGCACCTACCGGATGGAGGACGTCGGGCAGGCGGCTTACGACGTGCACCGCAACCTGCACCAGGGCAAGGTCGGTGTGCTGACCCTCTCCCCGCAGGAGGGGCTCGGGGTCACCGACCCCGTCAAGCGGGCCTCGGTGCTCACCGAGATCAACCGCTTCCGCGACGTCTGACGCCAGCGTCGCTCGTCCCGCGAACGGCCCCTCACCAGCGCGGGGACACCCCGGACCGACACCCGGGTGGCGCCGTCGGAAGTCCAGCGGCCCCCACTAGGTTGGTGGGGTGGTGCACCAGTGGCAGGACCTCAGGTGGTGGAGCAGCGCCTCGCGTGACGGCGACGGCGCTCGCGCGGCGGGCGCCTCGCCCGCCGACGAGGATGCCGGTCGGAGCGGGCCGCGTGATGACGCCGGGCCCGACGGCGAGCCCGGCAGCGGCGACAACAAGGCCGACGACAACGACGACGACAACGACAACGACGACGACGCCCCCGGCGGCGACCGGGACGCCGAGGACGGCCACGGCTCGCGTCGTGACGGGCGCCGCGACTTCGGTCCCCTGGGGCATCCGCTCAACCACCAGTCACCGTTCTACGTCGGCTTCGTCGGGGCCATCGGCGTGCTTCTCGCCTACGAGCTGCTACGGATCCTCTCGTCACTGGGCACGGTGTTCACCCTCATCGCCGTGGCCTTCTTCCTGACCCTCTCGCTCGACCCCGTCGTGCAGGTGCTGGTGCGCCGCGGACTGCGCCGCGGACTCTCCGTCAGTGCCGTCTTCGCGCTCGTCGTGCTCGTCTTCGTGCTCATCGGCCTCGTCGTCGTGCCACCGGTGAGCCAGCAGGCCACCGAGCTGGTCGGTCGGGCCCCGACCTTGGTCAACGACGTGCTCAACGCGCAGTGGGTGCGCGACCTCGACCGGAACTACCACGTGCTGAGTCGGCTGCAGACCGAGTTCAACACCCGCATGACGGACAGCGGCTTCCTCACGCAGGTCGCCGGCGGCCTGCTGGGAGCCGGGCAGCTCATCGCGTCGGGGATCTTCTCCTCCCTCACGGTGCTGGTGCTCACGCTCTACTTCCTGGTCAGCCTGCCGGCCCTGAAGCAGGCGGCCTACGCGGTGGTGCCGGCCAGCCGCCGACCCCGCGTCATCTCCCTGTCGGAGGAGATGATGCGCCGGGTCGGCTCCTACGCCATCAGCCAGGTCGCTGTCGCGACCTTCAACGCCTTCTGCTCGTTCATCATGATGACGCTCGTCCACATCCCGTATGCCGCGGTGCTGGCCGTGGGGGTCGGGGTGCTGGGGCTGGTGCCGATGATCGGGGCGTCGCTGGGCGCCGGCCTCGTCGCCTTCGTGGCGGTCTTCGACGACCCGAAGAAGGCCGTCATCGCCCTCGCCTACTTCATCGTCTACCAGCAGCTGGAGAACTACCTGCTGGCCCCGCGGATCATGCAGCGCACGGTGTCGGTGCCCGGGGCCGTGACGGTCGTCTCGGCCCTGGCGGGAGGGGCCCTGCTCGGCATGGTGGGCGCTCTGATCGCCATCCCGACGGCAGCCGGGCTGCTCCTGCTCTACGACGAGGTGCTCGTCCCGCGCCAGCGACGGCAGTAGGACGCGGACTCGGTCAGGAGGGGGCCACGCCTCCGGGCTAGCCTGCAGTCGTGCGCTTCCTCAACGGCCTGCAGCCCAGTTTCGACCTCACCTACGACGACGTCTTCATGGTGCCCGGCCGCTCCGACGTGACGTCGCGGATGGACGCCGACCTCTCGTGCGACGACGGCACGGGCAACACCATCCCGGTCGTCGTCGCCAACATGACCGCGATCGCGGGCCGACGGATGGCGGAGACCGTCGCCCGTCGCGGCGGGCTGGTCGTCATCCCGCAGGACATCCCGACCGACGTCGTGCACGACGTCGTCACCGACGTGAAGTCGAAGCACCTGCTGCACGACACCCCCATCACCCTGTCGCCCTCTGAGACCGTCGGTGCCGCGATCTCGTTGCTGCCCAAGCGTTCCCATGGTGCGGCAGTCATCGTCGGAGACGACGGGCGGCCGGTGGGCGTCGTCACGCTGGCCGACCTGCAGGGGGTCGACCGCTTCACCCAGGTGTGCGAGGTGATGTCTCGCGGCGTCGTCACGGTCGCCGACGACGTGACGCCCGAGACGGCCTTCGCCACGCTCGGTGCCGCCCGCCACCGACTGGCGCCGGCCGTCGACGCCCACGGCCGGCTCGTGGGCCTGCTCACCCGCACCGGTGCGCTGAGGGCCACGCTCTACCGCCCCAACACCGACGCCGAGGGCCGGCTCCGGGTGGCTGCGGCAGTCGGCATCAACGGTGACGTCGCCGGTCGGGCCAAGGACCTCGTCGCCGCCGGTGTCGACCTCGTCGTCGTCGACACCGCCCACGGGCACCAGGAGAGGATGCTCGAGGCCCTGGCCTGCGTGCGCGCCCTCGACCTGGGGGTGCCGCTGTGCGCGGGCAACGTCGTCTCGGCTGAGGGGGTACGCGACCTCGTCGCGGCCGGCGCCGACATCGTCAAGGTCGGGGTCGGCCCGGGCGCGATGTGCACCACCCGCATGATGACCGGGGTGGGGCGCCCGCAGTTCTCCGCCGTGCTCGAGTGCTCCCGGGCCGCAGCCGACCTCGGCCGCCACGTGTGGGCCGACGGCGGGGTCAAGCACCCGCGCGACGTCGCGCTGGCCTTGGCCGCCGGAGCCTCCAACGTCATGGTCGGCTCGTGGTTCGCCGGCACCCACGAGTCACCCGGAGACCTCGTCGTGGGTCACGACGGCCGGGAGTACAAGGAGTCGTTCGGCATGGCGTCGTCGCGGGCCGTGCGCAACCGCACGGCCGCCGAGTCCTCCTACGACCGGGCCCGCAAGGCCCTCTTCGAGGAGGGCATCTCGAGCGCCCGGATGTACGTCGACCCCCAGCGACCGGGCGTCGAGGACCTCCTCGACACGATCGTCGCGGGGGTGCGCTCCGCTTTCACCTACGCCGGCGCCGCCACGATCGCGCAGTTCCACGAGCAGGCGGTCGTGGGCCTTCAGAGCACCGCCGGCTTCGCCGAGGGCACTCCCCGCCACACCAGCTGGTGACCCCCGCAGGAGCTCATCGGCTGGCCGGGCCGGGCTCGTGCTCCTGCTCGGCGGCCGGCCACGTCGTGGCCAGCGGCAGCGCACCGGGGTTGACCCGGGCGACGATCTCCTCGTGCACCCGGCGGACGTAGGGCTCCCCCACCCAGAGGTGCTTCGCCCCGTCGACCCCGACGACCTCGGCCTGGGGCACCACCGCAAAGCGCTCCCGCGCTTCCGGCGGCTGGAGGTAGTCGTCGTGCTCGGGCACCAGGGCGACCAGCGGCTTCCCGCTGCGGGCCCAGGCGGCGAGGTGCTCGGGTCGGCTGTAGCGCAGCGGCGGGCTGAGCAGGATCGCCCCCTCCACCGACGGGTCGAGACCGTACATGACAGTGAGGTCGGTGCCGAAGGACCAGCCGACCAGCCAGCGGTGCGGCAGCTCCGGGCCCTCGTGGAACTCCGCCAGCTCGATCGCCGCGGCGACGTCGTACCGCTCCGCCGCCCCCCCGTCGAAGACACCCCCGGACGTCCCCCGGGGCGAGGTGACCCCCCGCAGGTTGAAGCGCAGCACCGCGAGGTCGGCGAGCGCGGGCAGCCGGTAGGCCGCCTTCTTGAAGACGTGGCTGTCCATGAAGCCGCCGTGCGTGGGCAGCGGGTGGAGCGTCACGAGGGTGGCGACCGGGTCGCGGTGCAGCGGCAGCGCCAGCTCGCCGACGAGGGTCAGGCCGTCAGCCGTATGGAGCTCCACCGGCTCACGCCGCGCCGGCAGCACCGAGTTGGCGCGGATCTCGTCGGAGCGGGAGGGACTGCTGGAGGGACTCACTGCCGCAGGCTATCGAGCCCCGGAGCACGTGACGGCTACCGGTAGGCGTTGCCGCTCGGCCGGGCGTCGCGGCGCTGCCAGCACCCCGAGTGCCAGTGCCTGCGGTCCCCGACCCCTCCGACACCGTCGGCAGGCCAGGCCACCACGTGAGGCGCCCCGACGGCCACGTCCTGTTGGCACCCCGGGCACAGGTAGGGCCGCGTGGCGCTCGCCCCGGTGACCTGGCGCACCGTCCACCAGCCACCGGCATACCGCGCCGTGGAGGTGACGCCACCGAGCCTCGCCGCGTCCAGGGGGGTGTCGTCCTTGCGGCGGCGATTGACTCTTGGCACTATTTCTCCTGAATTGTCTCCACAGTCTGGGAAAACCTTGGTAAGTATCTGGGTAAACCATGGACTTCCGCCGATCGCCTGCATAGTCTCGCGCCACCTACGGGCAGCCGGCCCGAGCGTCGTGAGGAGTCTCCATCGTGCACGTCTTCCGTCGTGGTGCCGTCATCGGCGCCGCCGCACTCTCCGTGGCGGGAGCCGGGTTGGTCCCCGTCTCCGCCACCGCAGCATCGAGGCCCGGCCCCCATGGACTGAGCGCCGCCGCCATCACACCGTCCTCGACGGTCACCGCCCCCAAGTCCGAGTCCGGCAAGATCGCCCAGAGCGACGCGGCCCTGCTCAAACGCACGGACGCGGCCCCCATCAACGTCATGGTCAAGCTCGACGTCGACGGCCTCGCCGGCTACCGCGGCAGCCTGGCCGGGCTCGCGGCGACCAGCCCCAGCGTCACCGGCAAGGTGCTCTCGGGCGGGCGCTCCTCCGCGGAGAAGGCCTATCTCGCCCACACCGCCCAGGTCGACTCCACCTTCCGTCGCGCCCTGGTCCGCGCTGTGCCGAGTGCCAAGGCCGGCACGACGCTCACCACGGTGTACGGCGGCCTGTCGGTCCGCCTCCCGGCCAACCGGGCCCGCACCCTGCTCACGCTGCCCGGCGTCGTCGCGGTGCAGGCCGACACGCTCAACAAGACCAACGCCATCGTCGAGAGCCCTCAGTTCATCGGCGCGCCGGCGGTCTGGAAGGACCTCGGCGGCCGCGACCTGGCCGGCAAGGGCGTGATCTTCGCCGACCTCGACACGGGGATCTGGCCCGAGCACCCGATGCTCGCGGACAACCCCGACCTGGGCACCCCGCCCGGTGCACCGAGCGGCCAGGCCCGCGAGTGCGACTTCGGTGACAACCCCCTGACCGCCGCCACGGACGTCTTCGCCTGCAACCACAAGGTGATCGGCGGGGCGTCGAAGATGGCGACCTACAACGCCGCCGTGGGGAACGAGCTCTACCCCGACACCGCCCGGGACAGCGGCGGGCACGGCACCCACACCACGACCACCGCTGCGGGTGGCTACGTGCGCAGCGCCGTCGACCTCGGCGTCGACCGGGGCCCGATCAGCGGGGTCGCCCCCGGCGCGTGGGTCCTGGAGTACAAGGTCTGTGGCGTCCAGGGCTGCTTCTCGTCCGACTCGGTCGCTGCCGTGCAACAGGCCGTGCTCGACGGTGCCACCGTCATCAACTACTCCATCTCGGGCGGGTCCAACCCGTTCTCCGACGCGGTCGAGCTCGCCTTCCGTGACGCCTACGCCGCCGGCGTGTTCGTTGCCGCCTCGGCCGGAAACAGCGGCCCCGGCGCCGGCACCACCGACCACCGCGGCCCCTGGGTGACCACGGTGGCCGCCTCGACCGAGCAGCGCGAGTACGCCTCGACGCTCACCGTGCGCGGCGGCGGAGCCTCCGCGACCTTCGAGGGCTCGACCCTGACCCAGGGCGTGAGCACGCCGACCCCGATCGTGAAGGCCGGGGACATCCCCGGTTACGACACGCTCTGCAGCACCGAGCTGCCCGCCGGAGCTGCCGACGGCAGGGTCGTGGCGTGCCAGCGCGGGAGCATCGGCCGCGTGCAGAAGGGCTTCAACGTCAAGGCCGGTGGGGCGGTCGGCATGATCCTGTACAACCTGCCCCTGGCCGACACCGAGACCGACAACCACTTCCTGCCGACGGTCCACCTCGCCGACGGAACCGCCTTCCTCGCCTTCCTGGCCGCCCACCCGAACGCCAAGGCGTCATGGGGTGCGGGTGAGAAGCGCGCCGGCCAGGGCGACGTCATGGCCGCCTTCTCGTCGCGTGGGCCAGGCGGACAGTTCCTCAAGCCCGACATCACCGCCCCCGGAGTGCAGATCCTCGCGGGCAACACCCCGACCCCCGACGAGGTCGCGAGCGGCCCGAGCGGGCAGCTCTACCAGGCCATCGCCGGCACCTCCATGTCCGCGCCGCACATCGCGGGCTCGGCCATCCTGCTCAAGGGCCTGCACCACGCGTGGAGCCCCGGAGCGATCAAGTCGGCGATGATGACCACCGCCGCCGTCGACGTCGTCAAGGAGGACCTCGTCACCCCGGCCGACCCGTTCGACTACGGCGCGGGTCGCGTGGCCCTCGCCAAGGCCGGTGACGCACCGATCGTCTTCGACGAGAGCGCCGACAACATGGCGGCCACGGGGCCCAGCCCACTCACCGCCCCCGACCTCAACCTGCCCTCGATCAACCTGCCGACGATGCCGGGCACCGTCACCGTTCACCGCACGGCGACCAACCTGTCGGGCAAGGCCTACGACTACACCGTCAAGACCAACGTCCCGGGTGGGTCGTCGATCTCGGTCAGCCCGTCGTCGGGCAGGATCGGCATCGGCAGGTCGCAGACCTTCACCATCACCGTGAGCTCCTCGGCCAAGGCCGGGCAGTACTTCGGTGCCCTGCGCTGGCTCTCCCCCGGCAACGTCGACGTGCACGTGCCGGTGGCCTTCGAGAAGAAGCAGGGGGGCGTCACGCTCGCCCAGTCGTGCCAGCCGGCCTACCTCGAGCGGGGCACCAACACCACGTGCACCGTCTCGGCCGAGAACGTCACCTCGACCCCGGTCGTCGTCAAGGCGACCAGCACCACCGACAGCGGACTGAAGCTGCTCTCGGGTGAGGGCGTGCGGGTCGTCAGCGGCTCCAAGGCCACGACCGGCAAGGTCACCCTGGCCGGGGTCTCGGACGCGAAGCCGGCGATCGCCAGCTCGAGCGACACCCCTGGTGGCGGCTTCGTCGACCTCGCCGGCTTCGGCATCGCGCCGGTGGCCGTCGGAGACGAGACGAACACCAACTTCCCGGCGCCCTCCTACCTCTTCGGAGGGCAGGCCTACACCCGGATCGGTGTGACCTCCAACGGCTACGCGCTGGTCGGAGGATCGGACAGCGCGTCCGACATCGACTTCCAGGCGCAGACGCTGCCGGACCCGACCCGGCCCAACGGCCTGCTCGCTCCCTACTGGACCGACCTCAACGGAACCGGCAAGGCCGGGGTCCGGGTGGCCACCCTGACCGACGGTGTGACCACCTGGCTGGTCGTGCAGTGGGATGTCGCGCTCTACGGCGCGTCGACCCCGGCCGGTGACCGCTCCTTCCAGGTCTGGATCACCACCGGGGCCACCGAGGCGTCGTACTTCGAGTACGCCGCCGGCACCGCCGGTGCCGGCTCGGCTGAGCCGCTCACCGTGGGTGCGGAGAACTCCTCCGGCACGTTCGGCGCGCAGGTCGGGGGCGTCCCCACGGGAAGCTACGTCGTCACCTCCACCCCGGGCACCCCGGGCGGCACGCTCGACTACTCGTTGACGCTGAACGGGGCCAGGGCGGGCCGGCACTTCCTCACCACCGACCTCACCTCCGACTCCGTGCTCGGCACGACGACGGAGAGCACGCGGGTGGTCGTCACCCCCTGACCGGGGGGAGACGCACGAGGGGGCGGGACCCGGTGGGTCCCGCCCCCTTGGCGTGTCGTGGTCCGGCGCCGGGTGTCAGGCGTAGGTGCGGAAGCCGCGTCCCGACTTGCGACCGAGGTAGCCCGCGGTGACCAGGTGCTCGAGCAGCGGGGCCGGTGCGAAACCCGGCTCGCGGAACTCGAGGTAGAGCTCGCGCTGGATGGCGAGCGAGACGTCGAGCCCCACGACGTCGAGCAGCTCGAAGGGCCCCATGGGGTAGCCGCAGCCGGCCTTCATGGCGGTGTCGATGTCGTCGGCCTCGGCGTAGTGCGCCTCGAGCATCCGCACGGCGTCGTTGAGGTAGGGGAAGAGCAGGGCGTTGACGATGAAGCCGGAGCGGTCACCGCACTGCACCGGGTGCTTGCCGAGCCGCGACGTGAGGTCGGCGACCGTGGCGGTGACGTCGACGGCGGTCGACACGGTGGAGACGACCTCGACGAGCTTCATCACGGCGGCGGGGTTGAAGAAGTGCATCCCGATGACGTCCTGCGGCCGCGAGGTGACGACGGCGCACTCGATGACCGGCAGCGACGACGTGGTGGTCGCGAGGATCGCGCCCGGCTTGCAGATCTTGTCGAGGGTGCTGAAGAGCTCCTGCTTGGCGCCGAGCTCCTCGACGATGGCCTCGACGACGAGGTCGACCTCGGCGAGGTCGTCGTACATGGTGGTGCCGGTGACCCGGGCGACGACCTCGTCGGCTGCCTCTTGCGTCATCTTGCCGCGCGTGACCGCCTTGGCGAGGCTCTTGCCCAGGGCGGCGACCACCCCGACGACCTTCTCGGGCGAGCGCGCCACGACGGTGACGGGGAAGCCGGCCCTGGCGAAGACCTCGATGATGCCGGTCGCCATCGTGCCCGAGCCGACCACGCCGACGGACGCGATGCTGCGCAGGGCGACACCGTCGGCCCCCGGCGCCGCCGTGCCGGCGTCCGCAACGACGGTGGAGGAGCCGGGCTCTGCATACGTGTAGAACCCGCGGCCCGACTTGCGGCCCTTGAGGCCGGCGCTGACCATCTGCTTGATGACCGGGCTCGGCGCATGCAACCGGTCGCGACCCTGCTTGTACATCGTGTCGAGGATCTCGTAGGCGGTGTCGAGCCCGATGAGGTCCATCAGCGCGAGCGGGCCCATGGGCAGGCCGCAGCCGAAGCGCATCGCGGCGTCGATGTCCTCACGCGAGGCGTAGCGCGTCTCGAACATCGACACGGCGTGGTTGAGGTAGCCGAAGAGCAGCGCGTTGGCGATGAAGCCAGCCTTGTCGCCGACGACGACGGGCCGCTTGTCGAGCCGCAGCGCGAGGGCCTTGACGTCCTCGAAGACGGCCTCTTCGGTGATGACCGTGCGCACGACCTCGACGAACTGCTGCACCGGAGCGGGGTTGAAGAAGTGCATGCCGACGACCCGCTTGGGGTTCGAGGTCGCCACCGCGATCTCGGTGACCGGCAGCGACGAGGTGTTGGTCGCGATCACGGCGTCGTCCCCGACGATCCTGTCGACCCGGGCGAGGATGTCCTTCTTGAGCTCGAGGCTCTCGGGGACCGCCTCGATGACGAGCTGGCAGCCGGCCAGGTCGGCGAAGTCGGTCGTGTAGGTCACCCGGGAGTGCAGCCGCTCGGAGTCGTCGGGCGAGAGCTTGCCCCGCTCGACGGCGCGACCGGTCGAGTGCTCGAGCACCCCCTGCCCGCGACCGAGGGCCGTGTCGTCGACTTCGACGGCGACGACGTCGATCCCGTTACGGGCGAACACTTCGACGATTCCGGCTCCCATGGTCCCGAGACCGATGACGCCGACGTTGGTGAACTCACGAGCCATGTCGGCGAGTGTGGCAGGGGCCGGCCGCCACCGGGGTCGCGTCGAGGGGCGACGGTCGTCACACCGGTGCCCGCGACGGGGTGCGTGTGACCCACCTCGCACGGGTAGATTGGCCGATCGTGAGACTCGTCGTGGCCCGCTGCTCCGTCGACTACGAAGGTCGCCTGCAGGCCCACCTGCCGCTGGCCACCCGTCTGCTCCTGGTCAAGGCCGACGGGTCGGTGCTCGTGCACAGTGACGGCGGCTCCTACAAGCCGCTCAACTGGATGTCGCCGCCCTGCGTCATGGCCGAGGTCACCCCCGAGGAGTCCGAGGCCGCCGACGGGGTGAGCACGGTGTGGGTCGTCGCCCACCAGAAGTCGGAGGACCGGTTGCGCGTGCGGATCCACGAGGTGCTCCACGACAGCGCCCACGACCTCGGGGTCGACCCCGGCCTGGTGAAAGACGGCGTCGAGGCGCATCTGCAGCGGCTGCTGGCCGAGCACATCCATACGCTCGGGCAGGGGTGGTCCCTGGTGCGTCGGGAGTACATGACCGCCATCGGTCCCGTCGACATCCTCGCCCGCAGCGAGAGCCGTGCGCACGTCGCCATCGAGATCAAGCGACGCGGCGACATCGACGGCGTCGAGCAGCTGACCCGCTACCTCGAGCTGATGAACCGCGACCCCCACCTCGCGCCCGTCACCGGTGTGTTCGCCGCGCAGGAGATCAAGCCGCAGGCGCGGGTGCTCGCCCAGGACCGCGGCATCCGGTGTGTCGTGCTCGACTACGACGCACTGCGCGGGATCGACGACGTGGAGTCCCGCCTCTTCTGAGCGCTCACGTGACGTGTCGGCGTCGGGTGGTTGGATGGAGCCATGTCTGGACACACTGGGTGGGAGACGTCCCCGGTGACGCCCGACCGGTTCGACGACTTCGCCGACGTCGTCAACCCGCACCGTCGGGCGAGCCACTGCTGGTGCCTCTCGCACCGGCTGCGACTGAAGGAGATCGAGCAGCTCGGCGGTGGGGGTGAGCACGGCCGGGAGCAGGCGGCGCGAGCCCTGTGCGAGCGCGACGACCCGCCGGGCGTCGTCGCCTACCGTGACGGCGTGCCCGTGGGCTGGTGCAACGTGGGTCCGCGCGCCGAGATCCCCCGGCTGGTGCACAGCACCAAGATCCGCCCGGTCGACGACCTGCCCGTATGGAGCATCGTCTGCGTCGTCGTGCGAGGTGGGCACCGCAAGCAGGGCGTGGCGGGGCAGGTCATCGAGGGCGCAGTGGACTACGCCGCCTCGAGGGGTGCCCCGGCAGTGGAGGCCTACCCGGTCGACCCGGGCGACGCGAGGATGGACACGACGATGGCCTTCGTCGGGACCCGGACGATGTTCGAGCGGGCAGGTTTCGAGGTGGTGGGCCAGACCGACGCCATGGCCTCGAAGATGGCCCGTCTCGTCATGCGCAAGGAGCTCTCGTGAGCGCCGGGCCGGTGGACCGGTGGGGTGACGGCGACCGGGTCGCCGTCCTGGTGCACGGGCTGACCGGTGACCCGGGCATCTGGTTCCGTGTCGGGCCGGCACTGGCCGAGCGTGGCTTCCGGGTCGTGGCGGTGACACTGCCCGGGCACGGCGGCAGGACGGCGCCGGACGCGTGGTCGGCGCAGGTGCTCGCCGAGGCGGTGCTCGAGCAGGCGCCGGCGGCGCCGTACCTCGCGATCGGGCACTCGCTGGGTGGTTACGTCCTGTCGGTCGTGCTCGACCGGCTGGCGCCGCGGGTCGCGGTCTACGAGGACCCGGTGCTCGACCTTCAGGCGGCGGCGCCGGCACTGCGCGGCTACCCCGCTCAGAAGCAGTGGTCACCCGGCGACGTCGAGGCGCAGTATCCGCTGTGGCCGAAAGGAGCGTGGGACGCCAAGGTCGCCGCCCTGCAGGGATGGGACCCGGGGATCGTCGACGGGCTGGGCGACGCGGATGCCTTCCCGCTTGCCCCGGTGCGGGAGGCGGGTGCGGCGGGCGAGACGTCGTCGGCCTTCGTCCTGGCCGACCCGAGCG
>JALYVC010000505.1 GCA_030853445.1 Actinomycetota bacterium
AGGCGCAGGTGTCCGAGGCGGTGCGGGTCGGTGCGGCCTACGCGGCCAAGCAGCTGGCCGTCGCCGCCGAGCGGGCCGACGGGCACCGGCAACGGGCCGAGGCTGCGCGCACCCAGCGCGAGGCTGACCTCGCGGTCGTACGACGCGAGATGGCCGTACTGCAGGAGGAGCTGCGCCAGCTCACCGACTCGGTCCACCGCGACGAGGTGGCCCGAGCCCAGCAGCGCCTGCGCATCGAGCAGCTCGAGATGCGGGCCGTCGAAGAGCTGGGCACCGACCCCGAGGTGCTGGTCGAGGAGTACGGCCCCGACCGGCCGGTGCCCGTCGTGGTCGACCCCGCGGCCTGCGCCGAGGACCGCGCGGCGATGGAGGCAGCAGAGCCCCTGCCCTTCGTGCGCACCGAGCAGGAGAAGCGGCTGCGGTCGGCCGAGCGCAAGCTCGGGGCCCTCGGTCGGATCAACCCGCTCGCGCTCGAGGAGTATGCCGCCCTCGAGGAGCGCCACACCTTCCTCACCACTCAGCTCGAGGACCTCAAGAGCTCGAAGCGCGACCTGCTCGACATCGTGCGCGAGGTCGACGAGCGGGTGGAGAAGGTCTTCGCCGAGGCCTTCGCCGACACGGCCGTGCAGTTCGAGCGGGTCTTCGCGCGGCTCTTCCCCGGCGGTGAGGGGCGGCTGCTGCTCACCGACCCCGACAACATGCTGACGACCGGCCTCGAGGTCGAGGCCCGGCCACCGGGCAAGAAGATCAAGCGACTCTCGCTGCTTTCGGGTGGGGAGCGCTCCCTCGTGGCGGTGGCGCTGCTCGTGGCGATCTTCAAGGCTCGGCCGTCGCCCTTCTACATCATGGACGAGGTCGAGGCCGCGCTCGACGACGCCAACCTCGGTCGCCTGATCACCCTCTTCGAGGAGCTGCGCGACTCCAGCCAGCTCATCGTCATCACCCACCAGAAGAAGACGATGGAGATCGCCGACGCGCTCTACGGCGTCACGATGCGCGGAGACGGCGTGACCACGGTCGTGTCGCAGCGCATGCGCGACGTCGTCAGGGAGCAGCAGGACCAGCCCGCCTGACCGGGAGGGCGACGGCCGACCCGGACGACGCCTTCCCGGGTCTCGTGGTCGGTCGCAGGTGCACACCCGACGCTCGGGTCCCCCAGCGGCACGTCAGCCTGGGCGGCGACGGGTTCCGCGGCTGCGGGCCCTTCGGTGAAAAATGTTCAGGACGTGCATCCACCGGCCGATCCCGACAGGGTCGCGTCGCATCTCCAGGACCAGGGGCCATCCACTCGTGCGCAATCTCCTCTCTGACCTGTCCATCGGTCGCCGGCTCGGAGCAGCCTTCGTCGCGCTGTGCCTGCTTCTGGCGTTCGTCGCGGTCGCGGGTCTCGACGGCTCCTCCCGACAGCGGGCGGTGGCCGAGGAGACATCGCGGCTGCACGCGCTGCGCGACGACGTCGTGCAGCTGCGCTACCTGGACACCGACGTGAGCGGTTGGCAGGGTTACATCTTCGCGAAGGCGGTCGTCGAGGGTGCGCGCAGGCCGTGGCCAACGACGACTACAACGTCGTCGGCCTGAACGCGTCGCGGGCCGACGGCTTCGCGCTGCTCGACGTCCTCGCGTCGAGCACCATGAGCGCCGGGGAGCGGGCTGCCCTGAGCACGCTCGCCGGACAGTGGAACGCCTACTTCGTCGTCACCGACAAGATGCTCGCGCTGATCGGCGCAGGGACCCCTGCCTCGACGGCCACGGCGTACAAGCTGCTCAACGGCGACCTCGACAGCGCGTGGAGTGCGATGGTGGCCTCGACCTCCGGCCTCCAGAAGCAGGTCGAGGCCAGGATCACGCAGCTGGACCGGGATGCCGCTGACGCCGCGGCCAGGGCACGCCTCACGGTGCTGGTGGCCGGTTGTCTGGCGGGAGCGCTCGCGATCTTCCTCGGAGTCGCCGTCACCCGCTCGATCGTGCGGCCGCTGAAGCGGTGCGTGCTCGCCCTCGCGGCGTTGGCCGGCGGCGACCTGACCGTGAGCGCAGCCGTCACGAGCCGGGACGAGGTCGGGCAGCTGGCGCAGGCGCTGACCACGGCGCAGACGTCGTTGCGCGCCACGGTGGCGGGTGTGGTCGCGACCGCGGACACGGTCGCCGCGGCGGCGGAGCAGCTGTTGGCGGCGAACTCGCAGGTGTCGTCGGGCTCGCAGGAGACGAGCTCCCAGGCGGGTGTGGTGGCGGGGGCTGCGGAGCAGGTGAGCCGCAACGTGCAGGCGGTGGCGGCGGGTGCGGAGCAGATGGGGGTGTCGATGCGGCGACCACCGAGACGGTCACGAAGCTCGGTGTGAGCTCGCAGGAGATCGGCAACGTCGTGAAGGTGATCACGTCGATCGCCGAGCAGACGAACCTGCTGGCGTTGAACGCGACGATCGAGGCGGCTCGTGCGGGTGAGGCGGGCAAGGGCTTCGCGGTGGTGGCCCACGAGGTCAAGGAGCTCGCCCAGGAGAGCGCCCGGGCCACGGACGACATCGCGCGACGGGTCGAGGCCATCCAGGGCGACACCGCGGGGGCGGTGGACGCGATCGGGCAGATCTCGGCGATCATCATGTCGATCAACTCCTACCCACTGACGATCGCGGCGGCGGTGGAGGAGCAGACGGCGACCACCACCGAGATGTCCCGCGGGGTCCAGGAGGCCGCGACGGGCTCCGGCGAGATCGCGCTGAACATCACCGGGGTGGCCACCTCGGCCGACACCGGTGCACAGGTCCTGAGCCAGATGGGCGACTCGGTGCACGAGCTCGCCCGTCTGTCCGCCGACCTCCGCGCGACGGTGGCGACCTTCACCTACTAGGGCCCGCCCGGGAGCTGCCGCCCGCTCATCGGCGAAACCTGCCCACATTGACCGGATCAGCGGCATACGTCCAGCATTGTGTGCGAGCCTAGGTGCATGCCCGTTCTCGTCGTCTCCCTGCTGCTGTGTCTCGCTCTCGGGTCGGCCGTGGTCGCCGTCGTCGCCATGCCCGCCCGCCGTGAGGGCCGTGACATCCTCTCGGCGCGCGGCGAAGAGGTCTTCGAGAAGGTGAGGGTGGCCGCCAGCGCCACCAAGGAGCGCACCAACGGCCTGCTCTCGCGCAAGGACGACGAGACCTCCTGAGCCCCTCCGCGGGCCGTCGTACGCCGGCGTGAAGGTGGGTTTCCCGCCCCCGCGAGGCGTACGCCCACGGGGGTGTAGCCGGGCGTGAGCCGGGCGGGGGCGTCGTTTCGCTCGTGACAGGATGACCGACGTGCTGGATCAACTCTGGGAAGTCATCACCCTCGTCGTCGTCATCGCGCTCGTCGCCGTCACCGCGGCCGTCGGGTTCGTCCGTGGCCGGGCTGGCCGGGCGGGCCGCACCACGCAGCTGCCGCCGACCGCGCCGGGCTCCACCACCGCGGGGCAGCGG
>JALYVC010000001.1 GCA_030853445.1 Actinomycetota bacterium
GCCCGGCGCACCGTCGGGTCGAGGGTCGCGAAGAGCGAGTTCTCGACGAGCACCCCGGCCCCCGTGAGGCGGTTGAGGATCGAGGACTTGCCGGCGTTGGTGTAGCCGGCGATGGCCACGCTGGGCACGTCGTGGGCCTTGCGGCTGTGCCGCTTCGTGTCGCGGGTCGTCTTCATCGCGACGATCTCGCGCTTGAGCCGGGCGATGCGGGTGTTGATCCGGCGCCGGTCGAGCTCGATCTTCGTCTCACCCGGTCCACGCGAGCCCATGCCCTGGCCGCCGGCGGCCTGGCCGCCGGCCTGGCGCGACATCGACTCGCCCCAGCCGCGCAGGCGCGGCAGGAGGTACTGGAGCTGGGCGAGCTCGACCTGGGCCTTGCCCTCCCGGCTCTTGGCGTGCTGGGCGAAGATGTCGAGGATCAGCGCGGTGCGGTCGATGACCTTCACCTTCACGACGTCCTCGAGAGCACGCCGCTGACCGGGGCTGAGCTCGCCGTCGCAGACGACGGTGTCGGCACCCTCGGCGACGACGATGTCGCGCAGCTCGAGGGCCTTGCCCATGCCGAGGTAGGTCGCGGTGTCGGGCTTCTGGCGGCGCTGCATGACACCCTCGAGCACCGTCGAACCGGCCGTCTCGGCGAGGGCCGACAGCTCTCGCATGGAGTTCTCGGCGTCCTCGACCGTGCCCTCGGTCCACACGGAGGCCAGGACCACACGCTCGAGGCGCAGCTGGCGGTACTCGACCTCCGTGACGTCCTCGAGCTCGGTCGACAGACCTGAGACGCGGCGCAGGGCGGCGCGCTCCTCACGGTCGAACTGCTCGCCGTCATACAGACCCGGGCCGGGCTCGTCACCGTCGGCGAGGTAACCGCTGTCGTGGGCGTCGGCCTCGGCACTGATGGCCGCGGCCCTGTCGGCAAGAACCTGTGATCGCTTCGTCATATCTCCTCAAGGGTCGCACGCGCCAACGACACCGGTCATCCCTTTATGCCGTGTCGTCCCCTGTCGCCCCTCCCCCCACGAGCTACCGAACACGACAGACCTGTGGTTCCAGGGGGTCAGGGGCGGTCAGGGGCGGGGCGGGAGGAGGTCTCGGGCGATCCGGGCGAGGGTCACCGCACCCACGGCTCGCAGCGGGTGCATCGGGTCGGGGTCGCGAGACCCCGTCGGCCCGCCCAGCTCGGTGTGGGCCAGGGCGCTCATGACGACGTACGCGTCGGTCCGGCTGTAGCCGTGGTCGAGCGTGAGGACGTCGAAGAGCTCCTCGTACGCCATCTGCACGGCATCCTGCAGCGGGTCGCCCAGCCCGACGCAGACCCACTCGCGACCGGTGTCGACGTGGGGGGCGCGCAGGATGCGACCCCGGTCGGCCCGCTTGACCAGGTCGACGCTCACCGTGGCCCGGCCGGCAACCTCGATGGCCACGAACGAGCTCTCGCCGCGGCTCATGACGGCGTGCAGGTCGCCGATCGCCAGCATCGCGCCCTCGACGGCGACCGGCAGGTGGACCGTCGACCCCGGGGCGGCGTCGGTGAGGTCGAGGTTGCCACCGGTGGGGCGCGAGGGCATGACGCTCGACGCCTCACCGGTCGCCGGGGCCACCCCCACGCACCCGATCATCGGGGCGACGGGGCAGCTCACGGTGTCGGTGAGGCGGGCCACACCGCCCTCCACGGAGACGCGCCGCACGAAGAACTCGTCACCCATGCGGTTGGCGAGCGCGCCGGCCCCCGGGATGTAGAGCGACCACCCCTGGTCGGCGAGGGCGATGTCGTGCACGTGGACCAGCAGGGTGTCGCCGGGCTCAGCGCCCTCGACCCAGACCGGACCGGTGACCGGGTTCATCGTCGCCGTGACCAGCGACAGGTCACGCCGCTGCTCCATCTGGGCGTAGGCCTCGTCGTCGGTCTCGAAGGTGACCGTGTGGCCCGACCCCGGGCGCACCCGCAGTGCGGGCTCGACGTCGCTGCGGTAGGCCCCGTGGGCCTGGTCCTTGGTGATCAGGTGGTCGGTCACGACAGCTCCCCGAAGGCGTGCTCGGACAGGACCGTGCCGACGGCAGTCGTCGTACGGGATGGAGCGCTCTCACGGCTCATGCTGGGCTCTCCTGCTGGTTCCGGGACTGGGGGTGGTCGTGACGGGCGAGGAAGCCACCGACGACCTCGAGGAAGGCGTTGGGCTCCTCGACGTGGGGCATGTGGCTCGAGTCGGGGAAGATGTGGGAGGTGGCCCCGGGGATCCGCTCGACGAACGGTGCCCATACCAGGGGCGTCGCCTCGTCATGGGCACCCGCGACCACGAGGGTCGGCACGCTGACCGCGTCGAGGCGCTCGACCACCGACCACTCCCTCAGGGAGCCGACGACGTGGAACTCGCTCGGGCCGTTCATGGTGTGGTAGACCGTCGGCTCGGCCTCGATCTGGGCGAAGCTGTCAGTCACCTCCTGGGGGTTGGGCACGACCCGGCACACGTGCCGGGCGTAGAAGACCTCCATCGCCTCGAGGTAGTCACGGGAGTCGGTCGTGCCCGCCTCCTCGTGGGTGCGCAGCGTCTGCTCGATCTCGGGTGGCAGGTCGGCCCGCAGGTCGGCGGCCGCCTCCATCCACAGCGCCATCGACGCCGGGGAGTCGCAGATCGTCAGGCTGAGGATGCCGGTGGGGTCGGCGAGCACGACCTCCGGTGCGAGCATGCCGCCCCATGACTGGCCCAGCAGGTGGAAGCGGTCGATGCCGAGGTGGTCGACGAGCGCCCGCAGCTCGCGTACGAAGAGCTCGACCGTCCAGGTCTCGGGCGGCGCGTCGGGCAGGTGGGTGCTGCCGCCGCAGCCGATCTGGTCGTAGTGCACGACCGCCCGCACCGGGCGCTGCGGGTCGCGCGCGGCATCGGGCCGGGCCAGGTTGGCCATCATCAGGGTGTAGTTGTGGGCGGCGCCCGGACCGCCGTGGAGCACGACCAGTGGCGCGGGGGCGTCACCCGCGCCACCCTGCGGGGCGAGCTCTCCGGTGATGCGATACCAGGTGCGACCGAGGGAGGTCTGGAGGTAACCCTCCTGGTCCGCGTCGGGGAACCTCGGGTCGACGGTGGTGGCCACTGCGGCCTCCTCTGCTCTGGGGGAAGGAAGAGAACCGGGCGACACCCCGCGCGGCGTGGGGCAGTGGGGGGGTGTCGCCCCGGCGTGGAGGAGTCAAGCACCTTAAAGGTCTGGTTACAATACCTTTGGACGAGGAGTTTTTGGCAGCCTCCCGTCTAGAGTTCCCGGATGGACAGCCGACGCCCCGAGGGCACGGGGTGGATGCTCGCTCCCGTGCCGCCCGCTGGCCGAGGAAGCGCGACGGCATCCGTCGCCGACCGGCTCGTCACGGGCATCGCTGTCGGCGCGTTCTCTCCCGGCGAGCGCCTGCCGCCCGAGCGGGAGCTGGCCGAGCGCCTCGAGGTCAGCCGCGTCACGCTTCGACAAGCACTTCAGCAGGTGGCCGAACAGGGCCTGATCGAGGTGCGCCGAGGACGCGGGGGTGGCAGCTTCGTCTCCGCCGTGTCGTGGGAGCTCGTCGCCCCCGACGTCGCCCGCCGGGTGCTCGAGCAGGAGCTGCCCCGGCTGCTCGACCTGTTCGACTACCGCCTTCTCGTCGAGGGCATGATCGCCCGGGCGGCCGCCGGGCGCCGCACCGACCACGACATCGCCCAGCTGCAGGAGGGGCTCGAGCAGTTCTGTGCGACCGGGTCGATGATCGAGGCCCGGGCGGCCGACCGTCGCCTGCACGGGCTGGTCGGCGCGGCCGCCCGCAACCCCCACCTCGTCGCCGAGAGCGTGCGGCTCACCACGGCGGTCACCCTCGGCTTCGGCGCTGAGCCCTACGAGCAGGAGTTCTTCGACCGGGCGCTCTGGCAGCACGAGGAGCTCGTGGGCCATGTCGTCGCCGGGACGGTCGAGGCGGCAGGGACCAGTGCCGAGGCCCACTTCTCCCTCACGCTGGAGACGATGCAGGCGAGCCTGCGCAGGGCGGCGTCGAGGCCCGGGGCAGACCGACCACCCGCGGCTCCACGACAGGGCCGCTGACCCGGCATACTGTCGGCGCGTGAGCGATCACTACTTCTCCGCCGAGCCGACCAGCCCCGAGCGACGACGCAGCCTGAGCGTCGAGCTCGCCGGGCAGCGGGTCGAGGTCCAGACAGCGGGCGGCACCTTCTCGCCCGACCGCGTCGACATCGGCACGGGGGTGCTGCTGCACGAGGCGCCACCACCACCGCCGACCGGCACCTTCCTCGACCTGGGCTGCGGCTGGGGCCCGATCGCCCTCTCGCTCGCGCTCCTCGCCCCCGCCGCCCTCGTGTATGCCGTGGACGTCAACGAGCGCTCGCTGCGCCTGACCCGTGACAACGCGACGACCCTCGGGGTCGGTGACCGGGTCACCGCCGCCACCCCCGAGGCGGTGCCGACCGACGTCGTCTTCGACCTCATCTGGTCGAACCCGCCCATCCGCGTGGGCAAGGACGTGCTCCACGAGATGCTCGAGGGCTGGCTGCCGAGGCTCACCCCCGGCGGGGCGGCGCACCTCGTCGTGCAGAAGAACCTCGGCTCCGACTCGTTGCAACGGTGGATCCGGTCGCACGAGGGCACGCTGGCGGGCCTCGAGTGCGAGCGGGTGGCCCACGCCCGGGGGTTCCGGGTGCTCGAGGTGCGCTGGCGGTGAGGGCCCGGCCCTGCCCGCACGGGTGGGTCAGGCCGAGCAGTGCCCGGACGGCGGCGGGGGCACGTCGAGTGACGGGTTGCGGTCGAAGAAGCCGAAGGGCCTGAGCTCGAAGCGCACGATGTCGACGGGCATGACCGGCCAGTCCTCGGGACGCGTGACGTGGTGGATGCCGAAGACATACCAGAGCACGACGTCGGTGTCACGGGTCGGGCGCCCGGCCTTGACCCACTCCGGCAGTCCACGGTCGACCGTGCTCTGGTTGACGAACTCGCCACTGGGCCAACGCTGCTCGGGGTCGTTGGGCGTCACCCAGACGCTGTGGCCGATGACGCCGGCCCGCTCCAGCAGCGGTGAGCCGGGTGGGAACATCGGTGGGATCGCCCCGCCCGGCACGAGCTTGTAGGCCGGGTGGGTGCCCAGGCCGTTGGTCACCTGCTCGTTGACCACCTTCCAGCCGCGCTGGGTCTCCCACGACACGTCGTCGTACCCCTCGGTCTCGATAGGGGTCTGGTCCTGGACCAGCCCGAGCCCATAGGGGTTGCCGGGCCCGATCGGCAGGGCCCTGGTCTCGCTGCGCACGACGGTGTTGGCGGGCCCGTCGACGTCGAGGTCGAGGCGGGCGACGAGGAAGTGCTGGTGGAAGGGCGCGTAGGTGCGCCGGTCGACGAGCGTGCCGTGCGGGTGCGGCTGGCCGTCCGCGACATGGGTGACGACCATGATGCCGGTGGCCCGCACCTCGCACTCGATGTTGCCGTCCTGGTAGAAGCGCCAGTAGACGAGGTACTCGTAGTTGGCCACCGTGACGTGGCACGAGACGACGAAGCGGCGGGAGCGGCGCACCTCGGCCCCCCCGTCGTGGTCGACGTGCTTCCACAGGATCGCGTCGTCCTCCTCGTGGAGGCAGACGGCGTTGCGGATCGTCGTCGGACGGCCCTGGCTGTCGTGGAGGGTGGCGTCGAGGTAGCGGATCTCGCCCAGACAGTCGCAGCCGAGCTCGAGCGAGGTGGTCATGAAGCCCAGACCCCACTCCCCGATGTCGAACGCCGTGCGTCGGTAGTGGTCGACCGACGGGTCGCGGTAGGGCACCACCATCTCGGCGAACGAGAGCTTGTTCGCGATCGAGCGCACCCGGTCGCCGTCCTGGAAGGCGACGCGGTGCAGGGTCAGGCCCTCGCGGTGGTTGAAGCCCACGCGCAGGCTCCAGCCCTGCCACTGCACGAGCTGACCGTCGACGCTGAAGCCCGGCCCGTCGGGCTGCACGACGTCGAGCGGCACCACGCGGGGGCGGGTCGAGCGCTGGCGGATCCGCTCCGGCACCAGCGAGGGGACGTACTCCCCCATCACCTCGGGGCGCTCCGCCGCCGGGGTGTCCTCGACCTCGAGCAGCTCCATCGAGCCCAGGTCGAGCACGCAGTGCAGGCCGCCCACCGGACCGGCGTAGGGGTTGGCGCCGGCCTCTCGCTTGACCCACGTGTCGCTCCACCCGAGCCGCCGACCGGCGTACTGCGGCGGCACCAGGGCGCCCCCGTAGGTCCAGGTGTCCATGAAGACGAGGTCGAGGTCGGTGATCCCCCGGGCGGCCAGGGCGGCGACCACGTCGGGGTGGGCCCGCAGCATGGCGTCGGCCTCGGTCCACTCGTCGACCGTGACGTTGGGTTGCACCCCCTCCAACGCCTGCCACGACTCCAGGGTCGCGGCGACGTCGTCGCCCGCGCCCGCCAGGGTGAGGACGGCCACGTGGGCGAGCGTCGCCGCCCGGTCGTAGGCCACGACCCGGGCG
>JALYVC010000012.1 GCA_030853445.1 Actinomycetota bacterium
GGCGTCGGCCGGTGCCGACCTCCTCGTGGTCGGCTGCCGTGGCCACGGCGGCTTCCTGGGCCTGCTGCTGGGGTCGGTGAGCCGCGCCGTCCTGCAGCTGGCACCATGCCCTGTCGCAGTGGTGCGCCCGAGTCACGACCGGCGCACCTCGTAGCGCGTCGTCGGTCACACCGCGTCCCGCTTCTGGCTCTGGACGAGGGACGGGGTGGGGGTGCCCTGGCTGGGGGCACGGACGGAACCGGCCAGGGCTGGGGGCACGGACGGAACCGGCCAGTTCTGCCGACGGAGTGACGAGAACCTCTGCGCGTCCACGTCCTGACCCGCGGGGGGACGTTGGCGGGGCCGGCCATCTGGGTGTCGGAGCTGCCTCCGATGGAGTACGCGCCACCGATCTGTTCCAGGAGCGACGGTTGCGCACGGCACCGCCAACACCCGGCAGGACGGTGAGGAGTACCTGCGTCTTACCGCCCGTTACCAGGTCAAGGCCGAGACCACGGCATACCCCAGGTCCGACCCTCCACCGCCCTGTCCGAGGTGGCGGTGGGTCCGGCGGACGATCTCGTCGACCTCCGGAGGGAAACGCGAATCGTCACAGCTCGTCCACCGCCGACCCGCTCGAGGGCGGACAGACCCAGCCCTTCACCGGCCAGGCGGGCGGAGCGGCGGCCGACGGTCGGCTTGATGGGCGGTCGGAGTCGTCGTGCTCGACCATGTGTACCGCGCGCACGCCCGCGACCGTGGCCGCGAGTGACGCCGCCGCCTCCGCCGCCCGATCCGGCCCGGGCCCGGTGATGGTGACGATGCCGTCGGTCACCGTGGCCTCCCAGGCGGGTTCGAGGTCTTTCAGCAGCCGGTTGACGTCGTCCTCGATGACGTCGTCATCCCGGGACATGGCCCGGATGATGTCACTGCGGCTCACGACGCCGACGAGCTGCTGGTCGCGCATCACCGGCAGGCACTTCCACGCGGTCCGGTGGAAGAGCTCGGCGACGTCGGCGACGTCGGCGTGCTCGGACGTCGTCTGCGGCGGCCCGGAGATCAGGTCCGCGACGCTGGCCGGCCCCCGCTCGGGCGAGGCGAACGAGACCGGACGCAGGTGGGCGCGAGGGTCCGGCGGTTCGGGTAGTCCCAACAGGTCCGCCTCGCTCACCACACCCACCAGATGGTTCTCGGCGTCCACCACCGGGAGCATCGTCAAGCGCTCTTTCGCGAGCAGGTGCACCGCGACCTCGGGCCGGGCGTCGTCACGGACCGTGAACGCCGGGCTCGTCATGATCTCGCCGACCAACATCTCTGCTCCTTCTCGTGACGCGGCGACGCCGCATATGTCTTCACTATCGAGCCCGGCGGAGGCCGTGAGCAGGGACGAAGGTCCCCCCGCTCGGCCGCGGCCTCGGCGGCCTCGGCGGCCTCGACGGCCTCGGGACCAAAGGCCCTCGTCCGCACGACGCTGGTCCGCCAGGCTGGCCCTACCTAGTGAGAGGTCCGCGAATGGACACCCATCAACATCCTCAGGCGGTCGTCGTCGGCGTCGACGGTTCGGCGACAGCCGACCTTGCGGTTGCCTGGGCGGCGGAGTACGCGGGCGCGCTCCGGTCCCCGCTGCGGATCGTGACCGCATACCCTCCGGACGCGTCGGCGGAAGAAATCAGGGCCGCAACCGATGACGGCCGAAAGGCTGGCACTCATGCGCTGCGTCTCGCCTGGCAGCACCTGGACGACGCAGCCCGATCGGCGACAACGGCCCTCGGCCCAGACCTGCAGCTGGAGACGGTGCCTGTTCCCGGGTCGCCGACCTCTGTGCTCCTGGAGGAGTCGCAACGAGCCGCCATCCTCGTGGTCGGGTCACGGCGCCTCGGGCGCGTCCACCGCGTGTTCTCGGTCTCCACGGGAGCGACGAGTGCCGCGAAGGCCGCGTGCCCGGTGGTCGTCGTGCGGGAGGCGGTTAGCCGCTCCCTGAGCGGGACGCGGGTGGTGGTCGGGGTCGAGGGACCGGACTCCGGCAGCGCGGCGGCGTTCGCCTTCGAGCAAGCCCACCGTTTCGGCGCCGGCCTCACCGCTGTGCATTCTTGGACTCTCAACTCAGCCGATCTCGGGTCCCTCGTCTCGCCGCAGGCGCAACGCCAGAGGCTGCAGACCAGATCCCAGGCGCTCCTCGACGAGGTACTCACGCCGCTGGCCGCCGCATACCCGGACGTGGACGTCCGTCGGTATGTCGTGGAAGGGTCCGCACCCGAGCGACTGGTGGAGCTGAGCGAGAACGCGCGGTTGCTCGTCGTCGGGAGCCGCGGCCTGAGTCCCCTGTCGGCCATGGTGCTCGGCTCCGTGTCACGCGAGGTGGTCGCGCGCGCCCACTGCCCGGTCGCCGTCATCCATGCGCGCAGCGCGCGACGGCCTGCTGCGCTCGCGCGAAGCTGACCGGAGGCTAACTGCGTCGAGGACGGACTGCGTCACAGGAGTTTCGACTCTGCCTCGTCACCCGGGCTTGACGCATCGGCGTATCAGTCGAAGCGGGGTGATGTCCGCACTCGTCGTCATCGAGACTCCTTTCGACAACACCCACCGGGTCGCCGGTGTCCAACTGGGCGACGAGGCGAGGTCGTGGGCCTCCTGCACGGTGGTGGCGGACAGCGACGCGAAGCCCGTCTGACGAACCCCCATCACGCAGCACTGGCCGCCAAGATCGAGAGACGCTGTGTCGCAATGGATCTCGCTGCCACATGGACGGCCGGGTGGGCCAAAAAACTTGGATGCGCAGCAGTCTCCCTATCTATGCGGCTGGCCCTCCCGTTCAGCGGGTGTCCGAGCCCGCGTCCACGCGCTCGGCCAGGACGGCCGCCCGGCCGGCCTCCAGCCTGGCTACCGGCACCCGCGGTGGTGAGCACGAGACGTAGTCGAGCCCGAGGTCGGCGCAGAAGCGCACCGAGGCCGGGTCGCCACCGTGCTCCCCGCACAGGCCCAGGCCGAGGCCCGGCCGGGCCCTCCGACCCTCCTCGCACGAGATGTGCATCAGCCGGCCGACTCCGCGCTCGTCCAGCGTGTCGAAGGGGTCGAACGACAGCAGGCCCTGCTGCCGGTAGAGCCCGAGGAAGCTGGTCTCCGCGTCATCGCGGGAGATCCCCCAGGTGGTCTGGGTGAGGTCGTTCGTGCCGAAGGAGAAGAAGTCGGCGCTCCGGGCGAGGTCACCAGATGTCAGGGCCGCCCTCGGCAGCTCGATCATCACGCCGATGGGCACACTGAGACTGATACCGCGGCGGGCCGACACCTCGGCGAGCGCCGCCTCGATCCGCGTGCGGGCCTGCTTCAGCTCCTCCTCGTCACTCACGAGCGGGACCATGATCTCCAGTC
>JALYVC010000039.1 GCA_030853445.1 Actinomycetota bacterium
CCCGTGCCGAGGTTGCCCGGGCCCTGGGCCACGACCACGAGGTCCGCCCCCACGACGAGCCGGGCCGCCAGCAGCGCCGAGTGCACGGTCACCGCCTCGTGGTCCCCGCCGTAGGCCTGTCCCACCGTTAGGCAGGCGGCGAGCGCGCCGCTGGCCCGCAGGGTGGCCACGGTCGTCGAGAAGGCGGCGGGGAGGGCGCCCCCGTCGGTCATGACGTAGGCGACCCGCGTCCCGGGACGCTCCTGCTGCACGCCCACGACGATCGCCGGCAGCGCGGAGTGCAGGTCGGCGACGACGACCGGCATCCCGGCGAGGTCGTCGGCGTCGGCGAGCAGCGTGTGGTGCGGGCTCTCCTGCTCGTCGACGCCCAGCACCATGGTCTGCAGGGGCGTATAGCGCGCCTTGACCACGTGCCCCGGACGGTCCCCGGGCCCGGAGGGGAGCGCGTCGTCGCCGCGGTCGGGAAGCGCGACCACGAGGGCCAGCCCGCCGGTGCCGAGGCCCCGCTCGAGCGCCGTGGTGTTGAGCAGCACCGTCTCGCCGGGCACGGGGTCGCCGGTGAGGTCGCCGTACGCCAGCGCGCGGACGACGCGCCCGCCGGCCAGCCGCACCTGCAGCTCGACCGCCCCGGGGCGCACCGCTGCGACTCCCTCGACGACACCCCTGCGCAGCCTGACCACACCCACGAGCCTAGCCACGTGCCCCGGGTCGGGTAGCGTCGGTGGTGTGACCGTCAGCACCCACGTCGCCGCGAAGACGGAGCGCCTGCTCAACCTCGTCATCGCGCTCCTGTCGACCCGGATGCCCCTGACGAAGGCCCGCATCCGGGCCGCTGTCCCGCAATACCAGCAGACCGCCTCCCTCGAGGCGTTCGACCGGATGTTCGAGCGCGACAAGGACGAGCTGCGCGAGCTCGGCATCCCGTTGGAGACCAAGGTCGTCGACGTCCTCTTCGACGACGAGCTGGGCTACCGCATCGACAAGCGCGAGTACGCCCTGCCCGAGATCTCCTTCGAGCCCGACGAGGTCGCTGCGCTGGCCCTGGCTGCACGGGCCTGGCAGCGGGCGAGCCTGGCGGAGCCGGCTGCGGCGGCGATGCGCAAGCTGCGCTCGGCCGGGGTCGAGCTCGACGACACCTCGCTGGTCGGCATCGAGCCGGTCGTGCGTACGACGGAGGAGGCCTTCGAGCCGCTGCGGCGGGCCGTCGTCGACCGTTGTGCCGTGACGTTCGGCTACCACAAGCCCGAGGGCGAGAGCAGCACCCGCCACCTGCAGCCGTGGGGCCTGGCCCAGTGGCGCGGCCGGTGGTACGTCAGCGGGTTGGACCTCGACCGAGAAGGCCCCCGTGTCTTCCGCCTCAGCCGCATCGACTCCGGCGTCACCCGCCAGGGCCGCCCCGGAGCGTACGACGTGCCCGAGGGTCACGACCCGAGCGCGATGGTCGCCTCGACGCAGGCGGCCCGACCGACCACCGGCACTGCCCGGCTGCGGGTGCGCTCCGGTGCCGGCAACCTGCTGCGCCGCCGGGCCCGCACCGCCACGGACCACGACGGCTGGTCGACCCTCACCGTCGACCACTCCGACCTCGACCAGCTGGCCGACGAGGTGGCCGGCTTCGGCCCCGACGTCGTCGCCCTCGAGCCACCGCAGCTGCGCGAGGCCGTCGTCCGCCGGTTGACGGGTGCGCGGGACCGGCACGCCGCGTCGGGACCGTCGGGGCCCCCCTCGTGACCCCGCCGAAGTCTCGCCCCTCGCCGACGGGGGAGTCGGCCACGGCCCGGCTCTCACGGCTGCTGACCATGGTGCCGTGGCTGCTGGTGCGACCGGGCGTCGACCTCGAGGTCGCGGCCGCGGAGTTCGGGGTCACGCCGGCCCAGCTCGTCGCCGACCTCGAGCTGCTCTTCCTGTGCGGTCTGCCCGGCGGGATGCCCGACGACCTCATCGAGGCCGACTGGGAGGACGGGCGGGTCTACCTCGGCAACGCCGAGCACATCGCCCGGCCGCTGCGGCTCACCGTCGACGAGGCCCTCACCCTCATGGTCGGGTTGCGGGCGCTGGCCTCGACTCCGGGCATCGCGGCGCACGAGTCGGTCGCCCGCGCGCTGGCCCGGCTGGAGGAGGCGACGGGAGCCGTCGGCGAGGCCAGCGCCCGCGTGCACGTCTCGATGGACGACGGGGCCCGCGAGTCGACGCTCGCCGACGCGCGCACCGCCGTGTCCACCCACCGCCGGGTGCACCTGCGCTACCTCGTGCCCGGCCGTGACGAGGTGAGCGAGCGCGACGTCGACCCCATGCGCGTCGTGAGCCTCGACGCGAAGTGGTACCTCGAAGGGTGGTGCCACCTCGCCGAGGACGTCCGGCTCTTCCGGCTCGACCGGGTCGAGCACCTCGAGGTGCTGCCCCTCGACGGCACCCCGCCGCCACAGGCCCAGCCGCGTGACCTCGGTGCCGCCGTCTTCACCCCGCACGCGGACGACCTCGAGGTGGTGGTCGAGACCGACCGTTCCGGGGCGTGGGTGGCCGACTACTACCCGACGGAGTCCGTCGTCGAGCTGGGGGAGGGGCGCCGACGCATCACGCTGCGGGTGGCCGACCCCGCGTGGGTGCGTCGGCTCGCCTGGCGGATGGGGGGCCACGTCACCGTGCTCTCCCCACCCGACCTGCGAGCCTCGGTCGCCGCCGGCGCCGACGCAGCCCTGACGGCGTATGCCGAGTCGTCACCGTTTCGACCTTCGCCGGCCACCGACGAGGGTTAGGCTCACACCGCTATGCGAACTCTCGTCTGGATCCTCGTGTGGGTCGTCCTGCTCGCCGGGGCCGGTCTCTACCTGTGGCGCGCCGTACGGGCGACCTGGCGCCAGGCCACCGTCCTCGGCGGCGAGCTCGCCACTGCGTCCGACCGTCTCGCCGAGGTGCAGACCCAGGTGGAGCGGCTGGGGGAGTCCACCGACCGGCTCGACGAGCTGGCGGTCTTCGGCGACCCGGTCACCCTGCGCCGGGAACGCACCCGGGGGCGTGAGGCGTTGAGACGTCAGGGTCGCACCAACCGGCGTCGCGACCTCCCGACCTGGGCCCGGCACGTAGACTCGTGAGCGTCACCCGACCGAAAGGCCAGCACGATCATGTTGAAAGACCTCGCCCAGCCCAGTCACCTGCTCATCCTGGCGGTCCTCGTTGTCGTGCTCTTCGGGTGGAAGAAGCTGCCGGATGCCGCGCGCAGTGTCGGTCGCTCGATGCGGATCTTCAAGTCCGAGATGGGCGAGATGAAGAACGACGGCAAGGAGTCGAAGCCGAGCCCGGCCGCCTCCGAGACCGTGCCCGGACAGGTCGCCCCGTCGGCCACGACGCCCCCCGCCGCCCAGGCCCCGCCGGCCGCGACCCCTCCCGCTGCCCCGACGCAGGACGCGCC
>JALYVC010000063.1 GCA_030853445.1 Actinomycetota bacterium
GTCTACCCGCAGGTCGGGCGCCCCGGCCCCGCTCATGCCGACACCGGCCGGGGCGGGCGGGTCTCGTCGAGCCGCAGGTCGTGGCCCATCCGGTCGCGCTTGGCCCGCAGGTAGGCCGTGTTGTCGAGGGTTGCCGGCGTCACGAGCCGCTCGGCCGACACCTGCAGGCCCAGGTCGCGCAGGGCCCGCACCTTGTCGGGGTTGTTGGTGAGCAGCCGCACGCGGTCGACCTCGAGATCGGTGAGGATGGCGGCGCCGACCGAGTAGTCGCGGGCGTCCACGGGCAGCCCGAGCGCCGTCTGGGCGTCGACGGTGTCGAGCCCGGCGTCCTGCGCGGCATACGCCCGCAGCTTGTCGGCCAGGCCGACACCGCGACCCTCGTGCCCGCGCAGGTAGACGACGGCGCCGCCCTCACGGGCGATGCGCGACATCGCCCGCTCGAGCTGCGGGCCGCAGTCACACCGCTGGGAGCCGAAGAGGTCACCGGTGAGGCACTCGGAGTGCATCCGCACGAGTGTGCCCGGCGCCGACGGGTCCGTCCCCTGCGACCCCTGGGCGCCCCGGAGCCCGAGGGGGCTGACGAGGACCAGGTGCTCGATCCCGCTCACGAGGTCGCGGTAGCCGATGGCCCTGAACTCACCGTGGCGGGTGGGCAACCGGGTCTCGACGACCCGCTCGACCAGGTCGTGCCGCTGCCGGTGAGTGATGAGGTCGGCGATGGTGACGACCGGCAGGTCGTGACGCTCGCCCAGGTCGAGCACCGCCTCGGCCCGCATCATCGACCCGTCGTCGTGGACGAGCTCACCGATGACGGCGACCGGGGCCAGCCCGGCGAGCCGCGCGAGGTCGACGGCGGCCTCCGTGTGACCCGGGCGCACCAGCACCCCACCGTGGCGGGCCCGTAGCGGGAGGATGTGTCCTGGCCGCACGAAGTCGGTCGGCGTGGCGCCCGGATCGGCGAGCAGCCTCACCGTGCTCGCCCGGTCGGCGGCGCTGATGCCCGTCGTCACGCCCACGGCTGCGTCGACCGACACCGTGTAGGCCGTGCGCAGCGGGTCGGTGCTGTCGCGCACCATCAGGGGCAGGTCGAGGCGGTCGGCGAGGGCCGCCGTGACCGGTGCACAGAGGTATCCGGAGGAGTACCTCACCGCCCAGCCGAGCCACTCGTCGGTCAGGGTCTCGGCGGCCAGGATGAGGTCTCCCTCGTTCTCGCGGTCAGCCGCGTCGAGCACGAGCACGGGGCGGCCCGCACGCATGGCCATCAGGGCGTCGTCGATGCTCGAGAGCCGACCGGTGAGACCGTCCTGCGGTGAGTGCTGCACGATCGGGTGCGGGTTCTGGTGGGTGCTCATGCCGAGACTGCCTCGTCCGTGTGGTCGGGGTGGTTGGGGTGGTTGGGGTGGTTGGGGTGGTTGGCGTCCTCGGTCTCGAGGTCGGCCGACTCCGTGCGCGACGCCTTGATCCAGACGGTGAAGCCCCAGACGACCAGGCCGCCGTAGACGACGTAGAGGATCGCCGAGGGGTAGTAGGTCGAGTGCCAGAGCAGGGGGACGCCCACGAGGTCGACCGCGACCCAGGCCAGCCAGAACTCGTTCCATCCGCGCGCCATGGCGTAGGTGGCGGCGATGGACCCCACGAAGATCCAGGCGTCACACCAGTAGTACCAGCGCGGTGCGGGGAAGCCGGCCCCCACGACGGCGAAGACCTGCTGGGTCACGAGCAGACCCACCACCCAGAACAGGGCGACCCCGGTCCGCTCGCGGGCCGTCGCCCACCGGGGGGTGATGGCCGGGGCGTCGCTGTCGTGGTCGTTGATCCGCCGCACCTGGTTCCAGCGGTACCAGCCGTAGACGCTGGTGACGACGAAGAAGACCTGGCGGGCCGCCTGCCCGAAGAGCGGAGGCTGCGACGACCCGAGCGCGACCCCGAAGAACACCGTGAAGAGCATGACGTTGCCGACGATGCCCACCGGCCAGGCCCACACGCGGCGGCGCATGCCCCCGATGGCCGACAGGAAGCCGAAGAGGTTGCCGACGACCTCGCGCCAGTAGATGGGGTGGCCGGCCACGACGAGCTGGGCGTCGAAGAGGCGCTGGAGGATGGTCATGCCCGGCTCTCTCGTGTCAGGTCCGCGCCACGGGCTCCGAGCAGCCGCTCGACGTACTTCGCGAGCACGTCGACCTCGAGGTTCACCCGGTCACCGACGTGCCGGGAGCCGAGCGTGGTGAGGGCGAGCGTGGTCGGGATGAGCGAGACCTCCAACGAGGTGCCGCCGGGGCGGTCGTTGACCGCCGAGACGGTGAGCGAGACCCCGTCGACCGTCACCGACCCCTTGACCACGACGTAGCGTGCGAGGTCTGCCGGCACGTCGATCTCGACGACCTCCCACCGGTCGCCCGGAGTGCGTCGGGCAACGGTGCCGACCCCGTCGACGTGGCCCTGCACGACGTGGCCGCCGAAGCGGCCGCCGGCCGCCATGGCCCGCTCGAGGTTGACCCGGTCGCCGACCTGCAGGGCCCCAAGGCTGCTGCGGCGCAGGGTCTCGGCCATGACGTCGACCGCGAAGGTCTCGTCGTCGTGGTCGGTGACGGTCAGGCAGACCCCGCTCACCGCGATCGAGGCGCCGTGCTGGGCGTCCGAGACGACGAGGGGGCCGCGCAGGCGCAGCCGGGCCGAGTCAGGGCCCATCGCGAGGTCGACGACCTCACCCAGCTCTTCGACGATGCCGGTGAACATCAGTGGTGCTCCTTGGTGGCGGGTGGGGGCGAGGGTTGCGCGGGTGCATGGACCGGTCGGGCGGTGATGCGCACGTCGGGACCGATGACGGTGACGTCGGTGGTCTCGAGCCGAAGGGCCGCGTCGATGCTGGTGACTCCGAGGTCGGCGACCGTTCGCGCACCCGCTCCCAGCAGGACCGGAGCCACGTAGGCAACGACGTCGTCGACCAGACCGGCAGACAGGAACGCTGCGGCGAGGGTTGGACCACCCTCGAGCAGCACATGTCGAATACCCTTGTCCCACAGCGCCTTCACGACCGTGAGGGGGTCATGGGTGCGCAGATGGAGACACGGGGACGAGTCGTCCGACACGGCCGCTTCCGCGGGCAGGTCGCGCTCACCGACCACCACCCGCAGGGGCTGGCGGGTGCGCAGCGAGCCGTCGGGCCAGCGGGTCGTGAGATGGGGGTCGTCGGCGAGCACCGTGCCCGTGCCGACGACGACGGCGTCGCAGGTGGCTCGCAGGTCGTGCACGTCGGCCCGCGCCTGAGGACCCGTGATCCACCGGCTGGAGCAGTCAGCGGCGGCCGCGCGGCCGTCGAGGGTCGTGGCGAGCTTCCAGGTGACGACGGGTCGCCCCAGGCGCTGGGCCCGGGTCCACGTCACGTTGAGGGCGTGTGCCTCGTCGGCCAGCACGCCAC
>JALYVC010000068.1 GCA_030853445.1 Actinomycetota bacterium
CCGCTGCAGCGAGCCGGCCGGTACTGACGCCGGCCATGGGCGCCGCCACCACAGGAACGGTCAAGCCCAACCGCTCGGTCAGCCACGTGCGCACGACAGCTCCCTTCCCGTTATCTGCTCAGGACGCTATCGAAGAGTTCGTACACGCAGAAGACGTGGCGCCCCCTGAACCGGACCCTCCATAGGCACAACGATCGTCGGGTGAGCCCGCGGGCCGCGCCGCCAGTCGCCGTGCGCAGTGGAAAAGCGTCGGCCACATATGCGCATCGATGACCTCTCACTACACCGGGACTCGGACGATCGAAGTGCGTCCTACCGCCGCCCGGAACATGTCAAGTCGTTTGAGACAGCGGTTGGTCATGCGCTCTGAATGAACGCTTCTCGTGAGGGCGGGTTGATCCAGGCTGCGGCCGGCAGCTTTGGGGGGTGAGGGCGGTGGCGGAACCGGTCGGGGTTCGCGGCGTACGCGTGGTCGAGGGTCTGCTGCCGCAGGGCGCGGATCTCGTGGGCGGTGCCGTGGTGGACCGACGCGGGGGTGTGCAACCCGATCCCGGAGTGGCGGTGCTCGTGGTTGTAGTAGCCGAAGAACGCCTCACCGAACGCGCGGGCATCGGCGACGGACCCGAAGTTCTGCGGGAACGCGGGGCAGTACTTCATCGTCTTGAACTGGGACTCGCTGAACGGGTTGTCATTGCTGACCCGGGGCCTGGAGTGGGACCGGGTGATGGTCAGGTCGACCAGCAGCTGCGCGACGGGCTTGGACGTCATCGACGTGCCCCGGTCGGCGTGGATGACCTCGGGCTTGCCGTGCACGCGCATCGCCGCCTCCATCAGCTCCTTCGCGATCTGGGAGTCCTCTCGAGCCGCGACGGTCCAGCCGACGACGTACCGGGAGAAGATATCGAGGATGACGTACAGGTCGAAGTACACGCCCCGCTCGGGCCCCTTCAGCTTGGTGATGTCCCACGACCAGACCTGCTCAGGACGGACCGCGAGCAGCTCCGGGACCGCCCGCGGCGGGTGCTTCGCCTGCGAACGACGCTCTCCCGCAGCGTTGTTGGCGCGCAGCACCCGGTGCATGCTCGACTGGGAACACAGGTACGTGCCCTCGTCGAGCAGCGTCGCCCACGTCTGCGCGACCGACTTGTCGACGAACCGCTCGCCGGTCAGGACACACAGGACCTGCGCCCGCTCGACGTCGCTCAAGGCGTTGGCCGCGGCCGGCCGCGGGCGGGCCGGGCCGAGGATCCGCGGTTGCCGGGCCCGGTAGTGACCTGCACGGGAGCGGCCCAGCAACGCGCAGGCCCGGGCGATCCCGACCTGCTGCGCCAGGTCGTCGACAGCCGGGTTGATCACCGCGTCGACCGCTGCTCGGTATCCGCGCTCTCGGAGAGCATCTCCAAGAGCGCGTGAGCTTTTCCCACGAGATCCAATGCGGCCCTACTGCGGGCCAGTTCCGCCTCAGCCTTCGCCGCCCGCGCCGTCAACGCCGCGATCTGGGCATCACGCGGGTCCCGACGCGCCGCCGGCGGACGCTGCCCCAAGGCCTCCTGGGCGCCGCTGTCACGCGCGCGGCGCCACTCGATCACGTGCGAGGAGTACAGCCCCTCCCGACGCAGGATTTGACCCCGCTGCCCCCGCTCGGCCGAGTCATACTCTGCCAAAATCGACGCCTTGTACTCGGCCGTGAACACCCGCCGCTTCGGCCGGTCACCTCGAGGTCCCATGACCCCATCATCGCTGGCGAGATCCGCCGTCGTCATCGTCATCGTGCTCCACCAATCACGCCCCGTGCAGAGGGAAAGAACTACAGCACCGCTGTCTCACCCAAGCCTGACGCACAGGGGACCGGTCGCAGGACCAGCGGTCCGGTGGTGCGCTGGCCGCGGCAGGCTTCCAGGACACGTAGCACCGGGACGGTCAGAGGCATCGTGGCAGGCTTGTTGCCCTTGCCGTCCCACACGCCACGCCGGTCACACCAGTGCGAACCTGCAGGTCACAGCCCTACCCAGCTACCTTTTCGGGGCCCTAGTGCCCACCCGAGCTTTCCCGACCTGGTCGGGTTCGGGCGCCTAGCGATGAGCCTCAGCCGCGTCGAACTGCGGACGGACGTGCTGTATCAGATCGGCGCGCTCGATGCGCTCGCCCATGCGCGTGGCTCGGTAGTCTCCCACCTCTCGCCCCACGGTATGCTCGGCAACTTGGTGATGTCCGACCCGCACTACGCGAGTGGGGTGGCCGACGCCGTCGAAAGTTGCGCCGGCGACCTCACCATCTTCACGCGCCCTGGGGAGCTGGTGTCCGAGGCGCGTCGTCGCGGACTGCCCGTCGTCGTCCTCGGCGCCATCGATCGCGCCCACGAGGACGACGGCTCACTGGTGTCGCGTCGGGAGGCCGGGGCCGTGATCCGCGATGTCGACCAGATCGTCGAGCACGCCCTCCAACTCGTCCTTCACGGGACGCTGGTGTCGCGAACTGGCACGCGCATCGAGATCGACTGCCAGTCGTTGTTGTTGCATGGTGACAACGTCGCCTCGATCGAGGCAGCCGAACAGGTGAGGACAGCCTTGGTAGGTGAGGGTGTCACTCTCGCCTCAGCGTCCGGCCGCCCGGTCCGGGCGAGCTGACCGGCCGTTTCCGCGATGCCCACGGCCGCCCGGCGATTCCACGAGTACGGCGACGCTGGGATCCTCGTCGAGCTCGACGGTCTTGACGCCGACGACCGGTGGCGTGAGGCACAGCACCTAGGCGCCTGGCTGCGTCGTGCCCCGCCCTTGGGCCTGGTCGACGTGGTGGCGAGCTTCGCCAGCGTGTTCGTCAGCTTCGACCCGCTCGTTACCGACTTCGCCACCCTCCAAAGCGCGCTCTACGCCGCCCCGCCGGCCGGTCCGGAGACCGCCCCGCGGCGGGCATTCGTCGTACCCATCGTCTACGGCGGCGACCACGGACCGGATCTGCAGCAGGTGGCCGAGCTGCTCGATATCTCCCCCGCGGATCTCGTCGAGCTGCACACCTCGGGCGGCTGGACGGTGCGCTTCGTGGGCAGCCCTGCCGGCGCGCCACTGATGGACGGACCGCGACTTCCGGCCAGCGTCCCTCGACTGGAGACGCCGCGCGCACGCCTGCAACCTGGATCGGTAGGTCTCAGCGGCTTCCAGTGTGTCATCTACAACGCCGCGTCTCCGGGCGGTTGGCAACTGATCGGACGCACGCCGGCGAAGCTGTTCGACGTCACGACTCCGCCTTACGTCGTCTACCGGCCAGGCGACCAGTTGCGTTTCATGTCGATCGGTGTCGACGCCTGGACGGATTACGTGGGCCGACCCCTCTTTGAGGAGGCGCCGTGACGGCGAAGATCCGCATCGAGCGTGCCACCCTGGCCATGGTGCAGGACCTGGGCCGGCCGGGTCTCGGTGCGCTCGGCATCCCCGCAAGCGGCGCCTCCGACCAGCACGCGGCGCGCACCGCAAATGCGTTGGTCGGCAACGCCGACACGGCTCCCCTGATCGAGGTCATAGGCTCCGAGCTCGTCGTGCGTCCCGATCGCGACCTGCTCCTCGCGGTGACGGGCGCGGCCGATGTGCTGCGGGTCGATGGACATCCGTTCCCAGCGTGGGAGCTGGTGCCCGTGCACGCGGAGTCGGAGATCCGGGTTCCGACACCGAGCGTGGGCCTGCGCTCCTATCTCGCGTTCAATGGCACCCTCCTGGTCTCACGGGCGCTGGGCAGTGTCGCGCCGGACCCGCTGCTCGGGCTGGGCACGCGTCTCGAGCCGGGTGTCGTGCTCGAGCTCGAGACCCGGCTGGACGGACACCCGGCGGGCCATCAGCCACTATTTCGCCTCGGCGCGCACCGACCGTCGTACGTCGTAGAAGGCGTCAGCACTATCGCCATCACCGAGGGCCCCGATCTCGACCGGGTCGTCGGCGGCGCCAGCCGCCTGACCGACACCTTCACGGTTGGCCAACGGTCCGACGCCGTCGGTCTCCGTCTCGACGGTCAGCCCCTGGCACTGGCACGCTACGACGAGATCCTGTCGCGCGGCGTACCGGTTGGCGCCGTGGAGATCCCTCCTGCGGGCAGTATCATCGTCCTGCTCCGGGCCCGGCTCGTGACTGCGGGCTACCCGGTCATCGCGGTGGCGACCACCACCGCGCTCGACACGCTCGCGCAGCTCCGCCCCGGCGCTGCTCTTCGCTTCCAGCCCTCGAGCATCACTCGGGCCGTGACTGAACTGCGCGCCCAACGCGACGCCCATCACGCCCTGGCAACGCGGGTGCGGACTGCGTTGTCCGCACGCGGCCTCGCCTACCTCGTCGACGACGACCACGCGACGGCGACTACCGCTCAAGAACCACGATAAAGATCGATCGCATCCAGGCGTTCACCTACGAAGCCGCCTATCAGACAGGCGACTACGCAATGTGGGCCGGAAGGGGCTCGCCGTTTCAGCGGTCGCTGGTGGTGCGCCTCGACACCTACGAGGGCGTGGTCGGCTGGGGCGAGACCTGTCCGCCGGTCCTACCTGTTCTCCTTCTTCGAGGGCGCACTCGCCGCGCTCGGCGTGCTCGCGCCGCTATTGACCGGGCATGACCCGACGAACCCATCAACCGGCTCATGGATCGCAATCTCCTTGGCAGCAACCCGGCCAACGCCACGGTCGACTACGCCTGCTGGGACGTCTCCGGCCGGTCGCTCGGGGTGCCGTCCAGCAAACTGCTCGGGGCCGGCTGAGCGACTCTCTCCCGCTGCTTACCGTGTTGCTCGTGACCAATGCCGCCGCCCAGGCCGCCTTCGCCCTCGATGAGGTCGCGGCGCGTGCTGGTCTTCCAGGTCAAGGTGGGTGACGCCCCGGCGACTGATGCGTCGCATGTGCGAGCGGTCATCGAGGCGGTGGGCCTGGTTGCGCGGTGCTCGCCGACGCCAACGGAGGCTGGAGCCTCTGTGCCGCCTTGGTGGCGGCGCAATGCCTGGCGGATCTCCCCGTACGTCTCGAACGGCCCTGCCGCACCATGTCCGACTGCGTCCAACTGCGCCGCACAACGCACCTGCCGATCGTGCTCGACGAGGTCGTTCTGACCCTCGAGGATCTGGCCTACGGCAAACAGTTCGTCGGCGCGAGAGGGCTCGACATCAAGCCGAGCCGTATCGGCGGACTCACCAAGGCCCGGCTACTGCGCGATGCGACCCAGGCGCTCGGAAAGACCTTCACAGTGGACGACACCTGGGGCGGGTCACTGGTGACCGCACAGATCGCAGCGGTTGCCGCAAACGCGTCCGCCGGCCATCTGAAGGCCGTGACCAGCTTTGCGACACTCACCGACCGGCCATCGGCGTCGGTGCCTACGCGATCATCGACGGCCAGTCGATCGTGCCAAACCGCTCCGAGCCTCGAGCTTGAGATAGACGCCTCGCTGCTCGGCGACGCGATCCTGGATACCGTCAGGCAGCGATAGTCTGCAGCCATGACCGCTGTGGAGGCCGAACCCACCACGAAGGCAGATGAGATCAGGCATCGCCTGGAGGAGTTGATCGTCGCCGGCAGGCTTCCGTCTGGGAGCGTGCTCCGGCAGGACGACCTCGCGCGCCGGTTCGACGTGAGTCGTACGCCGATCCGCGAGGCGCTGCGTCACCTCGCTGCGCTCGGCCTGGTCTCGTTCACGCCCAATCGCGGCGTACGGGTGCTCCCGCTCGACCGATCCGACTGGGAGCAGACCTACCGCGCCCGCGCAGCCCTCGAAGGCTCCGCGACCGAGGTAGCTGTCGAGCGGATGACACCTGAGGCGATGGCCGAGATCCTGCGAGCACACGAGGAGTTCACGCGACAGAGCAACCTTCTGCGTGATCCCGACCTGGGCGAGGACGACCGCGGCGCTGCGTCCTACCGCTGGGTGGAGGCCAACGCGTGGTTCCACAACGCGATCGTGCACGCAGCGGACATGCCGGTCTTCGACCGCATCATCTCGGGGCTGCGCCGGGTGTTCTCGGGTGAGGCGAACTGGACCCCGGGGTCCGCGGCGGACCGCCTGTACGATGCGGATCTGCGTCACCACCGTGCGATCGTCGCCGCGATCGAAGCGGGGAACCCCACCGCGGCCCGCCAGCTCATGGAGTCGCACATCCTCGAGTCATGGAGACTCCTGACCGAGGTCCTCGACGAGGCCAAGTAGGCCGCACCCAGACGTGCCTGCTCCTGGCAGGATCACCCGTGTCGCGAGGCCCCGAGTGCCTCAGCATACCTTCTCGAGCCGAACGGATCGGGGCGAGTGGCGCGTTGGAGGCCGGTCAGGTGGGCGCGGAGCCCCTGGGTGACCGGACCCTCATTGCCGTCGCCTACCGTGAGGTCGAGCGAGGACGATCTGATGGCACCGATGCCGGCGACGACCGCCGCGGTGCCGCAGGCGAAGGTCTCGGCGAGCTCGCCGGAGGCGGCCCAGCGCTCGACATCGGCCACGGAGGTCTGCTCCTCGCTGATGCGCAGGCCGAGAGTCGGCGCCAACTCCAGGATTCTGGCGCGGGTAATGCCAGCCAGGAAGGTGCCGGTCAGTGCGGGCGTCACGAGGCGTGCCCGCTCACCGGAGCTGAGTACGAAGAAGAGGTTCATCGCGCCCACTTCCTCCACGAAGCGGCGCTCGGCCGCATCCAGCCAAACCGCCTGGTCGCAGCCGTGGCCGGCCGCCTCATGCAGGCCAAGCAACGCGCCCGCGTAGTTGCCTCCGGCCTTGGCCGCCCCGGCACCCCCAGCAGCAGCCCGCACGTACGTCTCCGAGATCCACACAGAGATGGCCCGCGGGTCCGGGCCGAAGTACGCGGCTGACGGGGAGGCGATCACGACGAAAAGGTAGGAGCTGGATGGCTTCCCAGCCCCCAGCGTGGTGTCGGTGGCGAACATGAAGGGTCGCAGGTAGAGGCTCGCCCCCTCAGCCTCGGGCACCCATGCCTGGTCCAGAGTCACGAGCTCGCGCAGCGCCCGTACGAATAACTCGGTCGGCAACTGCGGCATCGACATACGTGCGAGTGACCGGTTGAAGCGCTCGGCGTGATCCTACGCGCGGTAGAGGATCACGTCGCCGTCGACCCGGCGATGCGCCTTCAAACCCTCGAAAACCTCTTGGGCGTAGTGCAGCGCAGCCGTGGCCGGATGCAGGGAGAGCGCCCCTAACGGACGCACCCGAGCATTGCGCCAGCCCCGGTCGTCGACACCGCCGTCGTATTCGATGGTGACCATGTTGGTCGGTGAAGAGCTTCCCGAATGTGGGTGACTCCAACAGCCGTGCCCGTTCTGACGGCCGGATCGGTGAGGGGGTCGGGTGGATGGCGAAGCCAGACCGGGTCAAAGCGGCACGATCTCCTCGAGCGTGGGGTAGGTGTCCACCGGGAAAGTATCGACCTGGGGGCTGCGCTGCTGCACCAGTACGCCGCCGTCGACGGTTACCGTGCTCCCCGTCATGTACGCCGCGTCGTCCGAGGCGAGGAACGCCGCGGGGCCGGCCAGATCAGCGGGCGTTCCACCGCGGCCTAGCGGCACCGTCTTGTTGCGGCGGTCGTCAGCGACTGGCTCAGCGTGCTCGGGGCGCGTCACGATAAGGCCCGGAACCAGGTTGTTGACCCGGATTCCGTAGGGCGCTAGCTCGAGGGCCAAGGCACGGGTCAGCGCCTCGACCCCACCCTTGGACGCGTCATAGGCCACCATGCCGCGGTGTGACTTGGTCGCACCGCCGCTCGACATGTTGATGATCGCGCCCTTGCCCGCCTTAGCCATGATCGGCGCGACCAAGCGGCAGGTAAGGAACTGGCTCTTGAGATTGGTAGTCAGGAAGTGGTCCCACCAGGCCTCGTCCGAGGTAAGGAAGTGCCGCGAGATGGTGACGTCACCGGCGTTGTTGACCAGGATGTCGATCTGGCCGTACTCCTCCATCGTGCGCGCGACGAGCGCCCGTACCGCGTCGAACCTTCCGACGTCACAGGCCACCCCGATGGCCCGGCCGCCGTCGGCGACGATCTCCTTTGCGGTCGCTTTGGCGGCGGACTCGTCGAGGTCCGCGATGACGACGGCCGCGCCCTCGGACGCGAAGCGGCGGGCGATGGCCTCACCGATGCCGTGCGCCGAACCAGTCACGATGGCGACCTGGCCCTCGAACCGGGCTGCAGTGGTGGTCAATTTCTTCTCCTGGGTGATGTGGTGGGGTCAGATGACGAAGGACTCGACGTGAGTGTGTCCCTGGCCGAACCGGTCGTTGCTTATCGAGCTGAGGTCCAAAGTGGTGGGACGTCGGAGCACCAACTCGGCAACATGCTCGCCGACGGCCGGCGACTGCATGAAACCGTGGCCGGAGAATCCGGTCGCGTAAAAGAGGCCGTCGATCGGCGCAGCGCCCACGATGGCGTTATGGTCGGGGCTCATGTCGTAGTAGCCCCACCACGACGTCTCGATAGGGACGTCTGCCAGTGCTGGCAGCCGGTGGGTGGCAGGCTCGACCAGCTTCTCCAGCTCGCTCTCGCGCCCAGCGAAGAGCAGCCCGGCGCCCTCGCGGTGGTAGTAGAAGCCAGTGCCGAAGTCGACCACCAGCGGCGCCTCCTCGGGCACCCCCGCGTCCTTACTGGTGTAGAAGATCGTGCGGGTCACACCCTCCACGGGCACCTCATAGCCCAGCGGCGCGGTCAACTGACCGGTCCGGACGCCGGCGGCCACGATGACGTTGCGGGTGGCGGTAGTGTCGGCGGCCGTGCGTACGCCGCATACGCCGTTCGCATCGGTCAGGATCTCCACGACGGGGGTGTTCACCCGGATCCGGGCCCCCAGCCTGCGGGCCGCCTTCGCGTATCCCTGGACGACCGCCTCAGGAGCGGCGTACCCCTCGAGCGGGCAGAAGGTGGCGCCGACGAGGTCCTCGGTAAACAGGCCTGGGCTGAACGCCGCAATGTCCTCGGGCGCGATGATCTCGGTAGGCACGCCGAGGGACTGTTGGGTCCGGGCCGCCCGGGTGAACCGGACCAGTTGATCCTCACTGTCGAGCACGAACAGGTAGCCGACCTGCTTGAAGTCGATCGGGGTCTCGGTGAGCACTTCGAAGGCAGTGAACTCCTCCAGCGACCGCAGGACGATGCGCGAGTTGACCTCCTGGTCGTGCTGGATCCGAATGCCACCGGCGGCCTTGCTCGTCGAGCCGGAGCCCAGTGCGTCCGCCTCCAGCAGCAGCGTGTCGCTGCAGCCCAAGGCAGCAAGGTGGTAGCTGACGCTGGTACCGACGCATCCGCCGCCGATGATGACTGCCTCTGCGGTTGCCACGTGCGGCCCCTCCTTCCGAGGAACTGTAGCCGCTGGAGTCGCGTTCTTGGATACAACCCTGCTCGGCTGAGGCGAGCCTAGGCGGCCCCGATGAGCGAGTCAATTCCTCGTGAAGGAGCAATTAGTGCGAATCTGGGATCCCAAATGACTAATTGGGAGGTACGGTGCCCTTATGGCGCAACCAGCAGTGATCGGCGGCGAGTTCGTCGACACTTCCGACGTCCTCGACGTCGTCGACCCCGCGACGGGGAAGCTTCTCGACCAGACCGCGCATGGCAGGGCGGCCGAGATCGATGCCGCAGTCGACGCGGCTCGCGCGGCCAGCCACGACTGGTCGCACACTCCTGCTTCCGAGCGCAGCGACGTGCTGAGGCACCTCGCCGACCTGGTGCGACGAGACCACGACCAGCTGGCCGAGCTCGAGAGTCGCGACACCGGCAAGCCCGTCACACAGGCGCGTGCCGACGTCACCGTCGCTGCCCGGTACTTCGAGTTCTATGCCAACTGCCTAGAGTCCTTCTCCGGCACCAGCATGCC
Source organism: Actinomycetota bacterium (assembly GCA_030853445.1). Classification (GTDB taxonomy): domain Bacteria; phylum Actinomycetota; class Actinomycetes; order Actinomycetales; family Dermatophilaceae; genus Lapillicoccus. The sequence continues at coordinate 9,827 of JALYVC010000068.1, forward strand.
GCCCAACGGTGACTTCATCTGCTACACGCGGCGGGTGCCCTTCGGAGTGACCGGCCACATCATTCCCTGGAACTACCCGCTGCAGATCGGTTGCCGCACCATTGCGCCGTCCATCGCGGTAGGCAACTGTGCGGTGGTCAAGCCAGCCGAGGACGCTCCCCTGTCGGTCATCCGGATCGCGCAGCTCGCACTCGAGGCAGGCCTGCCCGCGGGCTCAACGTCGTACCCGGTCTGGGAGCCGAGGCTGGCGACGCACTAGGGCGGCACACCGGCATCGACCACCTGTCCTTCACCGGGTCGGTACCGGTCGGTGCGATGGTCGCCCGGGCAGCAGCCGATAATGTCATCCCGGTGGCCCTTGAGCTCGGCGGCAAGTCGCCCAACATCGTCTTTCCCGACGCCGACCTCGACGCTGCCCTGCCGATCATCGCCAAGTCGGTGCTGCAGAACGCCGGCCAGACCTGCTCGGCCGGCTCGCGACTGCTGGTGCACGTAGACGTCCACGAGGAGGTCGTGCGACGGCTCGCCGCTATCCTGCGCGAAACCCGCATCGGCCGTGGCCTCGACGATCCGGACCTGGATCCGCTGATCTCAGCCAAACAGCGGGGACGCGTGTCGGACATGGTCGGCCGCGCCGAGGACGAGGGTGGATCGATCGTCGTCGGACCCGACCACGCCCGGCTTCCGGACGAGGGATACTTCTTCGCACCGACGCTGGTCGACGGGGTGGACCCAGCCGCCGAGATCGCCCGCGAGGAGGTGTTCGGGCCGGTGGTCGCAACCTCAGTCTTCTCCTCGGCCGAGGAGGCGATCACGATCGCCAATGGCACCGACTACGGGCTCATTGCCGCAGTCTGGACCAAGAACCTCGACACCGCCCACGTGCTCGCCGAGGAAATCCTGGCTGGCCAAGTTTACGTCAACACCTACGGCGCTGGCGGTGACGAAGTCGACCCCGTCATGGATGAGGGAGTGCCGCGGGCGGGTGACGCCGGGGTCATACCGTCGTAGCAACAGCCCTGGTCAGCGGGGCCTGGTGAGGCAGGGGTGTGGCGGCAGGTGCGACGGATGTTGACGGCGACGGACCGGTGGGAGATCTCGGCGGGGCTGAAGGC
>JALYVC010000070.1 GCA_030853445.1 Actinomycetota bacterium
CCACCGGTCCGTGCGGCCCGGCTGGCGCGCCGACGGCGGCTCCTCGTGCGGTCGGCGCCGGTGGTGGTCGTGCTGCTCCTGGTCGCCCTCAAGCTGCTGACGATGGTGGCCGCCGGCCACCAGGCCAGGGTGGCCTACGACGGCGGCAGCATCACGTCCCTGGAGCAGTCCGGTCAGCGGATGGCGTTCCTCAACGTCGTCGAGCGCCACAAGGCGCCCTTCGCCCTCGGTGACGCCGCCGTCCTCGCCGGGGACTTCGACACTGCGAGGGCCCGGTTCGAGCAGGCTCTGCGCGTGGCGCCGTCCGACGGACTGGAAGCCTGCCAGGTGCGGGTCAACCTCGTCCTCGCCCTCGAGCAGCTCGGTGACAAGGCGAGGTCGGCGTCGGGTGCGGATGCGGCCAAGCCCTTTGACGACCGCATCGCCGCCGTCGCCGCCGGGGCTCCGGCCGGGTGCTTCCAGCCGCAGGGGCAGGGTACGGGGCAGCGGCTCGACGAGGCCAGGAGCCGGGCCCTGCAGAAGGGCAGCGCCGAGCAGCCGTCGCCGGGGCAGGACCCCCCGCTGGGACAGGACCCCCCGCAGCCCGGCACCGACAAGCAGCAGCAGCTCGACCAGAAGACGAAGGACAACCAGGCGCAGCGGGCCCAGGGTGACCAGGGCGCCCGCGACTCGAACGGCGGGTCGAGACCACAGGTCGACAAGCCCTGGTGAGCACGCCGTACGGGCCGAGGGCGGGTCGGCCCCTCGGGAATGTCGCGGTCGCCGCGCCCGGTTGGCACAGACATGACCTCACTCGACTTCGGATCCCTCGTCCTCGGCGGCAACGTCTTCGGCTGGACAGCAGGACGGGACACCAGCTTTGCCGTGCTCGACGCCTTCGTCGCGGGCGGTGGGGTCGCGATCGACACGGCCGACTCCTACATGCAGCGGGTGCCCGGCAACAACGGTGGTGAGTCCGAGGCGATCATCGGTGAGTGGATAGCCTCCCGGGGCAACCGCGACCGGGTACAGGTCCACACCAAGGTGTTCGGCAAGCACGACCGAGCGGGGCTGTCGGCGGGCAACATCGCGGGGGCCATCGACGACTCCCTGCGTCGTCTGCAGACCGACCACGTCGACCTCTACTACGCCCACCGTGACGACGACTCGGTCGCGCAGGAGGAGTACGTCGCCGCCTTCGACGCGCTCGTCAGGGCCGGCAAGGTGCGCGAGGTCGGGGCGTCGAACTTCTCGGCCGCACGCCTCACCTCCGCGCTGCAGGTGGCCGAGTCGGCGTCGTTGACCCCCTTCACCGTCGCCCAGGACCACTGGAACCTCGTCGAGCGCGACCTCGAGACCGAGCTCGTGCCCACGCTGCGGGAGCACGGCATCGTCGAGCTGCCCTACTACTCCCTCGCGAGCGGCTTCCTCACCGGCAAGTACCGACCGGGCCAGGACGTGGACTCGGTCCGCGCCCAGAGCGCCAAGGGCTATCTCGAGCGTCCCGGCGCCAGCCAGCTGCTCGCCGCCCTCGACGAGGTCGCGGAGGCGCACGACACGTCCGTCGCGGCGGTGTCGCTCGCCTGGCTCCGGGCCCAGGACCCGGTCGGGGCGCCGATCGCCAGCGCCCGCACCCTGGAGCAGGTGCAGCCACTGCTCGACTCCGCCGTCGTCGAGCTCGCCGCCGACGAGCTGGCGCGGCTGACCGAGGTCAGTGACGCGCTCGGCTGACTGGTCCGCCCTCTCCGCCTGCCCCTAGGCTGTGCTCGTGAAGAGCCTTGCGCGCGGTGAGAACTGCCCGGTTCCCGCCGACTGCCTGGCGATCACCGTGGTCGCCACGTGCGCCGTGGACGTCTCGGCCCTGCTGCTGGGACCGGACGGGAAGGTGCGTGGTGACGCCGACCTCGTCTTCTTCAACAACCCGACGGGCCCGGGGGTTCGCTACGACGGGCGGGTCGTGCAGGTGGACACGCGCTCGCTGCCGGACGACGTGGCCAAGGTCGTCGTCACCGCCAGCCTCGACGGCTCGGGCCCGGCGTCCTTCGCCGCCGCCGGGGCCGTGAGCACGACGGTCTGCGACGAGATCCGCTTCGACCTCACCGGTCTGACCACCGAGTCGGCGGTCGTCTGCGTCGAGATCTACCGGCGCGAGCAGCAGTGGAAGATCCGCGCGGTCGGGCAGGGCTACGACGACGGGCTCGCCGACATCGCGCGGACGTTCGGCATCGCCGTCGACGACGTCGACCCACCCGCGCCACCACCCACCGCGACGCCCACCCCGCCCTCGACGCCCACCCCGACCTCAGGAGCCTCCCCGATGAAGAGCGAGCTGTTCGCCCCCGGCTACGCCGAGGTGTCCGAGCCGGGCATGCAGAAGCAGGGCTCCAAGATGTGCAAGGTCACCATGGCGGGCGAGGTGATGGCCCGCTCCGGGTCGATGGTCGCCTACCAGGGCGACCTGCGTTTCGAGGCGCTCGGCTCCGGGGGGATGGGCAACCTCATCCGCCGGACCCTCACCGGCGAGGGCGTGCCGCTGATGAAGGTGTCGGGCCGGGGTGACCTGTTCCTCGCCAACGCGGCAGCGGACGTGCACCTCATCGACCTCGACGGCAACGACGGGCTCACCATCAACGGCGCCAACGTCCTCGCCTTCGAGCCCACGCTCTCCTACACGATCGAGCGGGTACGGGGGGCCGCCGCAGGGGGTAACGCCGGTTTCTTCAACTGCGTGTTCACCGGCCGGGGCCGCATCGCGATCACCACCGACGGGATCCCGGTCGTGCTCAGCGTGGACCAGCCGACCTTCGCCGACCCCCAGGCCGCCGTGGCGTGGAGCTCGAGCCTGCGCACCTCGGTGAAGAGCAACGACTCCCTCAACTTCGGCACCCTGCTGGGCCGCAGCACGGGGGAGCGCTTCACGCTGGAGTTCTCCGGGCAGGGCTTCGTCGTGGTGCAACCCTCCGAGCTGCCACCTGGTGGTCTCATCGGTGGGACGGGCGGCGGCGAGCAGTCGGGTGTCGGCGGCGCCCTGGGTGGCCTGCTCGGGCGCTGACGTGCCCACCCGGGGCGTTCGCGCGTCGGGTCGGCTCAGGCCGTGTCAGGGCGTGAGCGGCATGACGGTCGCAGCCCAGGTGCGGGCTCCGACGGCATCCTCGCCGCACGAGTTGCGCTTCGCCGGGCCGTCGACGACACGCAGGTCGACCTGCCACCGTCGGCCGTCCGGGTGGCTGACGTCGACGCGCACCGCCGAGCCGGCTGCCGCGGCATCGGGCGCCGCGACGACCGTCACCAGTGGCGCGGGATCCGTCTGCCCGACGAGCGACCGCACGGCGGAGTCGGCCACCTGCTCGCGGGGGGTCAGCGCGCTGCTCCCGCGGTCGTGCCAGGGCCCGAGCAGTCCCTCCGCCAGCAGCCCACGGTCGGCCGCACGGAGCGCCTCGGTGACGAGTGCGTCGTCGAGGCGACCCAGCGTGCGACCCCAGGGCAGCAGGACGCCGGTGGGGGAGAACCGGTGCCCACCGGTGTGCGAGCACTCCCAGACCCGGCCGGGGTGGGTGAGGTGACCGGCCACGGCGACCGGGCGACCGCGCACGGCGCAGCAGACGTCCCGCCGCCCGTTGGTGCACACGAAGAGCACCGGGGGTGCGTCTACGAGCGCAGGCAGGCTGGCCACGAGGGCGTCGCGGTCGCCGCGAGCCAGGGCGTCGAGGTCGACGACGTCGAGGTCGGTCGGGTCACCCACGGTGGTGCCGAGCAGGAAGGCCGGAGCGCTCCTCGTGCCGGTCCACCCGAGGAAGACCCGGTGGACCTCGCCGGGGTGCTCGGCGTGCGCGCCGGGCGTGCGCAGGAGGGTGAGGCGCCCGCCCCGCTCGGAGCACGCTCGCTCAAGGCGACGGCCCACGTCCGGTGGCATCCGCGACGAGGTGGCGGCGGCGCGGCCCCACGGACCGTTCTGCTCGACCGCGACCCAGAACGTCGCGGGCGCCGCTGTGCCCCAGGCAGTCTCACCCTCGGCCGCGTCCCACTCGACGGAGCAGGCGTCGGGTGCGCTGCGTCCGTGGGTCGCCTCGTCCCTGGCGTTCAGCGCGGCCCGCTCACGGTGTGGATCACGGCGACGGCCGGTATGCCGGACCCGTCTCGGCGACCGTCAGCAGCCGGCAGCTCGAGCGCGACGCCGTTGGCTGCCGCGGCGCGCGCCGGCTGTCCGCCGACCCAGGCCAGGACGAGGGCGTCCTCGCCCTTGAGGAAGCGGTGGCACCGCACGCCACCGGTGGCGCGACCCTTCGGGGGGTACTCGGCATACGGCGTGACCTTGAGGCTGCCGGCCTCGGTGCCCGGGAGCGCCCCCGACGACCCGCTGCTCGTGACGACGAGCGCGTCGGGACCGGGGTCGACCACCCCGAAGAACGCGACGGTCTGCCCGGCACCGAGCTTGATGCCGGCCATCCCACCCGCCGAGCGCCCCTGGGGTCTCACCACCGAAGCGGCGAAGCGCAGCAGCTGGGCGTCGGTGGTGACGAAGACGAGGTCGTGTCCGTCGTCGCGGACGGGGGCAGCACCGACGACCCGGTCGCCCGGCTTGAGCCCGATCACCTCGAACTCGCTGCCCTTGGGATAGTCGGTGGTCACCCGCTTGACCACGCCCTGCGCCGTGCCGACCGCGAGTCCTGGGCCCTCGGGGTCGAGTGACGCCAGGGTGAGGGGCTCCTCACCGCGGGGGAGGTCGACGTAGGCCGCCAGCGGTGCACCCCCCGACAGGGTCGGTGCACCTGCCGTCGGAGGCAGGGTCGGCAGGTCGAGCGCCGAGAGCCGGATCATCCGGCCGGCACTGGTGACGAGCCCGACCTCGCCGCGCGCCGTGGTGCGCACGGCACCGACGAGCACGTCGTGCTTGCTGCGCCCCCCCTCGCCGGAGAGCGGCTCGTCGGTGGTGGTGCGCGCCAGCAGCCCCGTCGACGAGAGCAGCACCCAGCAGGGGTCGTCCGCGACCTCGAGCGGCACGGCGGTCGACGCGCCGGTGGCGCTCACGGCGTTGCCGGCCGACTCGAGCAGGACCGTGCGGCGCGGCGTGCCGTGGGCCCTGGCCACGTCGGCCAGCTCGGACGAGACCGTGCGCAGCAGCCGCGCCTCGTCGTCGAGGATCGCCTGCAGTGCCTCGATGGTGGCGCGCAGCTCATCCTGCTCCTTCTCCAGCTCGATGCGGGAGAACTTCGTCAGGCGGCGCAGCTGCAGCTCGAGGATGTAGCTGGCCTGCGTCTCGTCGAGCTCGAAGACGTCCATGAGCCGGGCGCGGGCGATGGCCGTGTCGTCGGAGCCGCGGATGAGCTGGATGACCTCGTCGATGTCGATGATCGCGATGAGCAGGCCGTCGACCAGGTGCAGGCGCTCCTGCGCCCGACGCAGCCGGTAGGCCGTGCGACGGCGCACGACGCCGGTGCGGAACTCGACGTAGACCTCGAGCAGCGCCTTGAGGCCCAGCGTGCGCGGCTGGCCCTCGACGAGGGCGACCGCGTTGATGTTGAAGGAGTCCTCCATCGGGGTCAGCTTGTAGAGCTGCTCGAGGACGGCGTCCGGGTTGAAGCCGTTCTTGACCTCGATGACCAGCTGCATCCCGTGGGAGCGGTCGGTGAGGTCCTTGACGTCGGAGATCCCGAGCAGGCGCTTGGCGTTCACCATGTCCTTGATCTTCTCGATGACCCTCTCGGGGCCGACGAGGTAGGGCAGCTCGGTGACGACGATCCCCTTGCGTCGCGGGGTGACGTTCTCGATACGCACCGTGGCCCGGGTGCGGAACGCCCCGCGCCCGGTGAGGTAGGCGTCGCGGATGCCGTCGAGGCCGATGATGCGCCCGCCGCCGGGCAGGTCGGGGCCGGGCACGAACTTCATCAGGTCGTCGAGCGAGCAGGTCGGGTGGGCGATCAGGTGCCGGGCGGCGCCGATGACCTCACCGAGGTTGTGCGGCGCCATGTTGGTCGCCATGCCGACCGCGATCCCGCTGGCACCGTTGACGAGCAGGTTGGGGTAGGCGGCCGGCATCACCCCGGGCTGGGTCTCGGTGTCGTCGTAGTTGGGCACGAAGTCGACGGCGTCCTCGTCGAGGCTGCCGACCATGAGCATCGCGGCCGGGGCCATCCGCGCCTCGGTGTAGCGCGCTGCCGCCGGGCCGTCGTCGAGCGAGCCGAAGTTGCCGTGGCCGTCGATGAGGGGCAGGCGCATCGTGAAGGGCTGGGCCATGCGCACGAGCGCGTCGTAGATCGCCTGGTCGCCGTGCGGGTGGTACTTGCCCATCACCTCGCCGATGACCCGCTGGCTCTTGACGTGGGCCCGCTCCGGCCGCAGGCCGAGCTCGTTCATGCCGTAGAGGATCCGGCGCTGCACCGGCTTGAGGCCGTCGCGGGCGTCGGGCAGGGCCCGGGAGTAGATGACCGAGTAGGAGTACTCCAGGAAGGCGGTGCGCATCTCCTCCTCGACGTCGATGTCGATGATCTTCTCGATCACCGGGCTGTCGTCGGGCGGGGGAGGGGTGCTGCGACGGGCCATGCGGGTGGAGCTCCTGTGCTGGGCGGGCAGGGTGCCGAGGGGGTCGGTCTCGGACGGTGGGAGACTGCTCATTCTCTCGCACGCCGCACCGGCCACCGCACCCGCCACGCCGCTTCGGGGAGGGCGCCGGACCGCCGTCTCACCCCGGACGCGGGCTCAGGACCCGAAGCGCCCGCGATGGACGACCTCGTCGGCCGTGCGCCGGTGCCTGCGCAAGGAGGGGCTGCGGGGACCGGGCACCTCGTAGCCGAGGGTGACCGCTCCGACGATGGTGCGGTCGCGAGGGATGCCGAAGCTGTCGTGCACGTCGTCGTGACACTCCGCGGGCACCCCGATGAAGCAGCCACCGAGGCCCTGGTCGACAGCGGTCAACAGGATCAGCAGCGAGGCCATCCCGGTGTCGACGTCCCAGTAGGGCACCGGCCACCGAGCCTCCTCGCGGTCCCCCCACCCCTTGTCGGGCTCGGTGTAGCGCTCGAGGTAGGCGTCCTTGTGGGAGCAGCACACGATGACCACCGGGGCGGTCGTCATGCCGGCCAGCCACGCGTCCGGCTCGTCGGGGTCCTCGGCGGTCGCGGCCCAGAAGGCGTCGCGCTCCGGCGCCCGGGTCAGCAGCACGAAGTCCCAGCCCTGGCTGAAGCCGGCGCTGGGGGCACGCACGGCGTTCTCGAAGCATGCCCGGAGCACCTGCTCCGGCACCTCCCGGTCGGGGTCGTACCGGCGGACCATGCGGCGGTGGCGGACGACGTGCGAGAACTCCATGGCGTGATGCTGGCACGACCGGGGTCGTGCGACCATGGCCCCATGGTCCCCGACCCGCAGGAGGCCCCACCCGCACCGGGCTACCCCGTCGCCTGGGAGGCCGACGTCGTGCTCCGGGACGGCTCGGTAGCTCACGTGCGGCCGATCGGCCCCGACGACGCCGAGGCCCTCCAGACGTTCCACCGGCGTCAGTCGCCCGAGTCCATCTACCTGCGGTTCTTCGCGCCGTTGCGCGAGCTGAGCGCGCGCGACGTCCACCGCTTCACCCACGTCGACCACCACGACCGGGTGGCGCTCGTGGCCACGGTGCGGGACGACATCGTCGGTGTCGGCCGCTTCGACCGCATCGAGGGCGGCAACGCCGAGGTGGCCTTCAACATCAGTGACCACTTCCAGGGCCGGGGCATCGGGTCGGTGCTGCTCGAGCACCTCGCCATGATCGCGCAGGAGGTGGGCGTCGACCGCTTCACGGCCGAGGTCCTCCCGCAGAACCGGAAGATGCTCAACGTCTTCCGCGAAGCCGGCTACGACGTGAGCCACGCCTTCGAGGACGGCGTCATCGCCCTCTCCTTCGATATCCGTCCGACCGAGCAGTCGACCCTGGTGCGCCTCCAGCGCGAGCACCGAGCCGAGTCGATGAGCGTGCGGTCGGTGCTCTTCCCCCGGTCCGTCGCGGTGATCGGGGCGAGCAGGCGCGCCAACGCGATCGGTCATCGGTTCCTGCGCAACATCATTGGCCAGGAGGGCAGCGGATTCGCCGGTCCGCTCTACGCCGTCCACCCCGAGGCGACCGAGATCCTCGGGGTCCCGGCCTACCCCACCGTGGGCGACGTGCCCGGGCCGGTCGACCTCGCGGTGGTGGTCGTCCCCGCCGACAAGGTGCTCGACGTCGTCGACGACTGCGCCAGAGCGGGAGTGCGCACGCTGCTGGTGGCCTCGGCCGGCTTCGCCGAGAGCGGGGAGGAGGGCGTGGCGCTGCAGGACGCCCTGCGCCGCCGGGCTCGGGCCAGCGGCCTGCGCGTCGTGGGGCCCAACTCCTTCGGCGTCATCAACACCCACCCCGACGTGCGGTTGAACGCCTCGCTCGCCACCGACGTGCCGTGCCGAGGCACGCTCGGCCTGTTCGCCCAGAGCGGCGCCCTCGGCATCGCCGTGCTCGGCTCGGCCAGCCGTCGTGGTCTCGGCGTCTCGGTCTTCGTCTCGGCCGGCAACCGCGCCGACGTCTCGGGCAACGACCTGATGCAGTACTGGATCGACGACGACGACACCGACGTGGTCGGGCTCTACCTCGAGTCGATGGGCAACCCCCGCAAGTTCTCGCGCATCGCCCGGCAGCTGGCCCGGGCCAAGCCCGTCATCGTCATCTCCTCCGGTGTCTCCGCCTTCAGTGCCCCTCCCGGGCACCGCACCCGCCCGACCAACGTGCCGCCGGAGGCCTTCGACGCGATGCTGCGCCAGGCCGGCGTCATCCGTACCGAGAACGTCCACCAGCTCTTCGACGTCGCCCAGCTCCTGCAGCACCAGCCGCTACCGCGTGGTCGCCGGGTCGCCATCGTCGGCAACTCCGTCGCGCTCGGCTCGCTCTCGGCGCAGGCCGCCGTGAGCTGGGGTCTCGAGGTCACCCACGGGCCCGTGTCCCTGCCGTCCGAGGCACACGCGGGGGACTTCTCGGCGGCCCTCTCCTCGGCCTTCGCCGACCCCGGCGTCGACAGTGTGCTGACCTGCTTCATCCCCCCGCTCGAGACGGTCGACGACGAGGTCATCGCCGCCGTGCGCGACACGTCGGCCGGCTCCGACAAGCCCTGCCTGGCCACGTTCCTCGGCATGCGCGGCGTCAACGAGCAGCTGGAGGCCCGCGACACGGGCGGCGAGGGGGTGCGCAGAAGGGTCGTGCCGGCATACGGCATGCCCGAGGACGCGGTGCGCGCGCTGGCTGCCGCGACCCGGTATGCCGCGTGGCGCGAGCGTGACCGAGGTCACCTGGTCGACCCTGCGGGGATCGACCACGGGGCCGCCGAGGAGGTCGTGGAGGCCGTGCTCGAGCAGGACCCCGAGGGGCGCACCCTCACCCGCGACGAGGCGACCCGGCTGCTGGCGGCCTACGGGGTCAGGCTCTGGCCGACCCGGCAGGTCTCGAGTGCCGACGAGGCCGTGGCGGCGGCCGACGCGCTCGGCTACCCCGTCGTCGTCAAGACCCTCTCGCCCGTGCTGCGCCACCAGACCGGCTCGACGGGGGTGCGGATCGACCTCGAGGGTCCTGACGCCGTGCGGGCGGCCGTCGACTCGCTGCGGCTGCGCCTCGGCTCCTTCGCCACCGGAGACCTCCTCGTGCAGCAGATGGCCCTGCCGGGGGTGATCTGCGTGCTGACGACGCAGGAGGACCCGCTCTTCGGGCCGGTGGTCAGCTTCTCGGTCGCCGGGCCCCCGACCGAGCTGCTCGACGACGTGGCCCACCGCATCCCACCGCTCACCGACGTCGACGTCTCCGACCTCATCTCGTCCGTCCGTGCGGCGCCACTGCTCCACGGCCACCGGGGGTCGATGCCGGTGCACCGGGCCGCCCTGTCCGACCTCGTCTCACGCGTGTCGGCGCTCGCCGACCACGTGCCCGAGCTGGCCCGTGTGCACCTCAACCCGGTCAACGCCTGGTCGGGAGGGGTCGACGTGCTCGACGC
>JALYVC010000093.1 GCA_030853445.1 Actinomycetota bacterium
CTTCGGGGCGCTCGACCTGCCGACGCCGCAGCCGAGCCGGCCGGTCGACCTGGCCCACGAGCTCGCCGCGACCCACCGGGCGACGCGGGCCACCAGCGGGAGCGGCTGACCCCTTCACCCGCTGACCCACTGACCCACTGACCCACTGACCCGTTGACCCGTTGACCCGCTGACCCGCTGACCCGGTGGACCTCAGGGGGTCCCACGGAACAGCGCCAGCCCCTGCTGGACGACGGAGCGGTCGCCCCCGATGGTGAAGTCGCCGCCGACGAGCAGGCCCTGGGGCACGGCCGCGTAGGCCCAGACCCCCATGGGCGCGTCGAACGTGGGCGCCCAGTCGAGCACCGAGGCGTCGACCGCGGAGAAGACGAAGGCGCGCTGCTGGGCGATGCGCGTGCTGTCGCTCTTCGAGGTGTTGCACCAGCCACCGAAGCCGACGTCTCCACCGTGGGTGCCGTAGTAGAAGTGGCCGTTGACCTCGAGACGACCCTGCATCCCGCTGTTGCAGGAGGTCATCCAGTTGAGGCCGCCGTACTTCCCGGGGACTCCCGTCGCCGGGGAGGCTGCGAGGTTGACGGCGTCCCACTGGTAGACGTTGTCGGGACACAGGTCTCCGCCGTAGAGCCGCTGGTCGTCGGCGCTGAGATAGATCCGGTTGATGCCGTAGGTGTTGCCGCACCGCTGCACCCCACCCAGACGGGAGGGGTTGACCGCTCCGGTCGAGCCTGTGACCGTGGTGATGCCGCCCCAGGTGGTCAGGTTGTTGACCGAGGTGAACCCGCCGGCCAGGAAGACGCGGCTGCCGGACCTCGTGACGGCCAGCGACGTGACCGCACCCCCGTCGCGCTGCGTGAGCCCGGTGCCGATCGTGTTGGCGACCCAGGAGTCCGCCGTGCCGTAGTAGGAGGAGACCCGGGCGGCGTGCGAGCGGGCGACCGAGCCCACCGCGGTGAAGAGACCGCCGAGGTAGACGTAGCTACCGCGCACGGCGAGGCTCAGGACCGGCTTGTTGACCGGCGTGGAGAAGACCGAGCTGACGTGCGCGTTGCCCGGGTCGATCGCCGCGACACTCGTGCGGGGCAGGCCGGCCACCCGGGTGAAGGCACCCCCGACGTAGAGCGTGGTGCGGGTGGCGTTGAGCTCGATGTCGAGCACGATGTTGTCGGTGTCGGCGCGCCACACGGGGTCGGCCCGACCGGTCGACAGGTTGAGCTTGGCCAGGCCGCGGCGGTAGTAGCCCCCGACGCTGGTGAAGTCACCCCCGAGGAGGATGCCCCCGGGCACGGCCGCGACGGTGCTTACCCGCGATCCGGGCATGGGGGACCACGCGGTGACGGCGCCCGTGGCGAGCGAGAACGCCGCCGCGTCGTGGCGGATCTGGCCCTGGGCCGTCGTGAAGACCCCGCCGACGTAGATCGTGTCGCCGGTGGCCGACCACGAGACGGAGTTGACCTCGGGCGTGCAGGGGGCGAGCTGGTAGGTGTACTGCACCGTGTGCGGGGCGTGGCAGCCGTCGAGCTTGGCGTCGAAGCCGACCACGGCACCGCCGGTGGTCAGGCGCGCGGCACGGGCCCGGGCGACCCCGTTGACGGTGAGGAACGCGCCACCGACGAGGAGGCTGTTGTGGTTGGGCTCCACCGCGATGGACTGCACCGGGGCCGACGCGATGGCAGCCCACCCGCGGTCGTTGCCGAGACCGCCGAGGGCGGCGATGCGCGCATGGCTGCGGGCGACGCCCTGGGCGGTCAGCGAGGTGAAGTCGCCGCCGACGTAGACGACGTCGAGGTCGTGGGTGGGGCCGGCCACGACGTCGAGGGCGCGCACCGGTGCGTTGGCCGTGGCCGCGAAGGCGACGTCGCGCGACCCGTCGGCCAGTCGCACCCGGGCGAGGTTGGCCGAGGGCGAGCCGGAGACGGTCGCGAAGGCCCCGCCGACGTAGACCTCGTCACCGACCACCTTCAGGCTGTTCACCGTGCCGCTGGTGCCGGAGCCCCATCCGGGGACGAGGGTGCCGTCGAGGGCGAGCGCGGCCAGACCGCCGGTGGCCACCCCACCGATGGTCGTGAACGAGCCACCGACGACGAGCCGGTCGCCGGCGACGGCGATCGCCTTGATCTCGGCCGGCACGGTCGCGGTGCCCACCACGACCGGCGTGAACGCCTGGTCGAGGGTGCCGTCGGCGAGCACGTGGGCCAGGCCATACCGACGCGTGGCGCCGATGCGGGCGAAGGAACCAGCCAGGTAGTAGCCGCCCGCGCCGTCGGCGGCGCTGGCCCGCACCGGGCCGTCGGCGCGGATGCCGTCCGCAGAGAGCCGGGCCCCGGTCGAGCCGTTGACGAGCACCCCGCGCCCGGTCGTCGGGCCCACGTAGTCGAAGGCACCCGAGATCCAGGCCGACGTGCCGTCGCTGACGATGTCGGTGACCCGCCCGTTGGTGCCCCACATCGAGGTGTCGGCGAGGGTCGACAGGGCCGGGCCGGCTGGGAGCGCGGCGAGCGAGGGGGCCGACGCACCCGAGGGCGACGCTGCGCCCACGAGGGACGAGGCCGCGAGTGCCGCGGCACAGCTGCCGACGAGTGCACGACGGATGGTGGTGAGCCCGACGACGGACATGCGTGATACCCCCTGAAACCGGCCGTGGCCGGCGCCTGCGTCCCGACCGCAAACCGCGGTCGGACGGGCTCCACCTCCCCAGGAGGGCCCAAATGGGACGATACCAACTCCCCCCCGTTCGCGAGGTGAAAGCGGACCGATTGCTGTCGGAACGCGCCTACCCGTCCAGCAGCGCGCGACGGGTGAAGTCCGCGGCAGCCGACTCGAACCGCCCGCCGTGCCGCAGCATCGCGTGCTTCCCGCCGGGCACGGTGACGACGTCCACCTGCGTGCGACGCCCCAGGCGGGCGGCCACGGCGAGGGACCGGCGGGGGGAGGCGACCCGGTCGTCCTCACCGACGACCAGGAGCACCCGGCGCCCCGTGAGGTCGACGTCGTCGTCGTCGTAGACCCACGGGTTGAGGGCGACCACGCTCCGCACGCCGGGCGAGCCACCGGAGAGCAGTGCCGCCCGACCCCCCAGTGAGTGGCCCACGAGCCCGACGGGCAGGTCGCCGTACCGCTGCCGGGTCTGCTCGAGGGCCCAGGCGACGTCGTCGACCGGGGTGCGGCGGGGGTCCCATCCCCGGTGCGAGTTGAGCAGCCGCCTGACGGCGAGCCGACCCTCACCGGCGCGGGCCACACGACGCGCGACGGGGACCATCCGCAGGACCGACAGCTGGGTCTGGCTTACCGACGAGCGGCCCCGACGGGCGGCCCCACCGTGCAGCACGAGCACGACGCCCTCCGGCGCCACCGGGGCGCCGAGGTCGACCAGGCGCGGGCGGGGGCCCGGGTGTGGGCTGAGGTCGGTCGGGGTCTGTCCCATGGGGCCTCATTTTTGCGTGCCCTCCCGACCTTTCGCCCGGGAGGGTGGTCCCGCCCGTCCTTGGGTAGCCAGAGAATCACCTCCAGCAGCCAGGGGGAGGTGATTCTTTGGCTACCTGAGGGCACGTGATCCACTGCCCGAGGCGGCGCGGACCCCGATACTGGCGAGGTGAACCCCCCTCCGTCCCTCCCACGCTCGGGCTGGGCCGGGAGGTCTGGCGAGGAGAGCGCCGGGTCGTGGCCTCGGCCGGTGCTGCGCGACCTCGCGAGCGCCGTCTGGTCGGTGCTGGTGGCCGGCCTGGGGGTGACGGTCGGGCTGGCCGTCGTCGGCGGGGTCGTGCTGCGCAGCTCGCCGCTGCTCCTGACGGCGCTCGCGTCGGGGTTCTTCGCCCTGGAGACGGTGATCAGCCCCGTCCTGCGGCGGCTCGCCTCCCTGGGCAGTGTGCTGCTGGCCCTCGTGCTCGGAGTGGCCGCACAGCTGGTCCTGCTGGCCGTGGTCCTCGTCTGGGCGGTGGGCACCCCCGGGCTCGGGTGGGGCGACGCCGTCACCGTGCTGGTGGTCGCCGCCGGGTTCCTCGCGCTGGGGCGGTGGCTGGTCGGGGCGACCGACAGCGGCTACGTCGTGGGCGCCGCGACCGGACGCACCGGGCGCTTCATGACCGCGCACCGGCGCTCCGCCCTGCGCGCCGTAGGAGAGGACACCCGCGGTCTGCTGGTCGTGCAGCTCGACGGGGTGTCGGCGCCGGTGCTGCGACACGCCATCGAGGGCGGGCAGGCGCCCAACCTCTCGCGGTGGATCGGCACGAGCCACACGCTGACGCAATGGTGGTCCACCATCCCGTCGACCACTCCTGCGAGCATGGCCGGCATCCTGCACGGCGACGACGAGCAGGTGCCGGCGTTCCGGTGGTGGGACCGGGAGGCGGGGCGGCTGCTCGCGGCCAGCCGACCCGCCGACTCCCGGCTGGTCGAGGGACGATTCCGGTCCGGGCAGGGCCTGCTGCGCGGTGGCGGCACCGCCATCAGCACGACGTACGGCGGCGAAGCGGAGCACGCCTACCTCACCATCAGCCGGACCGCGGGCAGCCGCAGCCTGGGCTCCGGCGCCACGTACTTCTCGTTCTTCGCCAGACCCTTCCTCCTGCCCGGGGCCATGGTGCTGACGCTCGGCGAGATGGTCAAGGAGATCTACCAGGCCAACCGGCAGAAGGTACGCGGGGTGGAGCCACGGATCTCGCGCGCCGGCAGCTACATCGCGGTGCGCGGCATCACCAACGTGCTGCTGCGCAAGCTCAACCTCTCACTCCTGGCGCAGGAGATGGCGGCGGGCCGACCGGTCGTCTTCGTCGACTTCGTCGACTACGACGAGATCGCCCACCACGCCGGGCCCGAGCGACCCGAGGCGCTGCGGGCGCTCGAGGGGCTCGACGCGGTGCTCGGGTCACTGCGCGACGTCGCCCGCTCCTGCGTGCGCGAGTACGAGCTGGTCGTCGTCTCCGACCACGGTCAGAGCCTGGGCCCGACCTTCGAGCAGGTCAGTGGGAACTCCCTCGTCGAGCACGTCGCGGGGCTGATGGACGGCGACGGCGGGGAGCCGGGCGACGGACACGGCGGGGAGGGCGAGGCGGGCGACGTCGGTGACGTGACCCGGGTCGAGCGGTCCGCCGGTGAGGAGTGGGGCCCCGTCAACGCGCTCGTCGCCTCGGTGCTCGCGCGGTGGGGAGGGGTGGAC
>JALYVC010000111.1 GCA_030853445.1 Actinomycetota bacterium
GGTGCCGGGTCTGGTCGCCGCCGTGGCCTTCTCCGTACCCGTCACCGTCCTGGCCCTGGTGGTGCGCGGGAAGGTCAGCGGGCTCGCGGAGCTCGACCAGCGTGCCATCACCGCGGCCACGACGGTCACGCGCGACCACCCGGGCCTGCTCGACGCCCTCAAGGCGTGGGAGACCGCGCTCCAGCCGGTCAACGTCTACGTCGTCGCCACCGCGGTCTGCCTCCTCGTGTGGTGGCGTGGGGGGCTGCGCGCGCGCGCCGTCTGGGCGTTCCTCACGATGATGGTCGCCTGGAACATCGCGCTCGACCTCAAGTACGTCGTGCAGCGGGTCCGTCCCGTGGTCGACGACCCCGTCTCGTCGGCGCCGGGGTTCAGCTTCCCCAGCGGCCACGTCGCCAATGCCGCGGCAGCGTGCACGGCTCTGACGATCCTGCTGTGGCCGCTGCTGCGCTCGGCTGCCGCCCGGGCGGCCGTGGCCGGCGTGTTGGGGGCGGTCGTCGTGCTCACGGTGCTCGACCGGGTCTACCTTGGCGTGCACTTCCCCTCCGACACGGTCGCGGGTGTCCTCGTCGGCAGCGGTCTGGTCGTGTCGTCCTTTCTGGGTTTCCGCGGTTACCAAGGCCTTCGGGGCTCCCGGAGGCCTCTCGGCCGCGGCCGCCCCCACCACCACCACGAAACGGAGCACGAGTCATGACCCTGGTCGACGGCGCCCGGTCCCCCCGCCCGCGAGGGGAGGTCCACCCGTTCGTCCGCCGGTGGGACGACCTCGCCCCGCCGCGGGCAGCGCTCGTGGTGCGAGATGTCGCTGTTCGCCTGCTGGCGCCGGCGGTCGCCCTCTTCCTGCTCATCTGGGTCATCGGGGCGGTCATCGTGGGGCCCCTCGGGAGCTTCCAGTCCGAGAGTGCGCTCAACCGTGCCCTCCAGAGCACCCGCACCCCGACCTGGGACTCGGTGACCGCCCTTTGGTCGCACATCGGCAACACCGAGATCGTCATCGGCGTGTGCGTGGTCATGGTCGGCGTGGTCTGGGCCCTGACCAGGAGCTTCTGGATCGCGGTGGTCCCCGCGATCGCGATCACCCTCCAGGCCTCGGTCTTCGTGGCGGCGACGACCCTCACCGGTCGCCCGCGACCCGACGTGCCGCACCTCGACGAGGCACCGCCGACGTCGTCGTTCCCGAGCGGCCACGTCGGTGCCTCGACCGCGCTCTACCTCACCCTCGCCCTGCTCTGCCAGCGGATTCCGCACCCGGCCCTGCGCCGGGTGCTCACCACGATCTGTCTCGTGGTCCCGCTGCTCGTGCTCTACGCCCGGGTCTACCGGGGTATGCACCACCTGAGCGACGTGCTCGTGGGCCTGGCCAACGGCGTCGTGTGCGCCGGGCTGGCCTGGGGGTGGCTGAAGGACCGTCGGACGACGGCGCGAGGTCAGGCGGAGGGGGAGCGCGCTCAGACGTCGGCGTGACGGGCCCGGAAGAACGAGTAGAGGCCGTAGGCCGCGAAGCCCAGAGACACCACCACGAGCAGCACGGCGCCGTAGGGAGCCTGCAGGACGGTGTGGAGGGCCCCGTCGAGGCCCTTGGCCTGGTCAGGCTGCGACCGCGCGGCAGCGACGACGAACAGCACGCCGACCAGGCCGAGGGCCACACCCTTCGCTACGTACCCGTAGCGGCCGAACGCCTCGGCCAGCTCCCCCGGGTGGCTCTCGAGGTCGGCGAGGAACGTCTTCCTCCACCCCTTCACGACGTGGAAGACCCCCACGCCCACGACGACGAGCCCCACGGCGGCGACCAGCAGGCGACCCATCGGCTGGCCCATGAGCTTGGCCGTGACGTCGACGGTCTGCTGGCTGCTCGAGCTGCCACCCGCACCCTTGGCGTAGCCGAGGGCGCTGAAGGCCAGCACGGCATACGTCACGGCCTTGGCTGCCGCCTTCAGCCGCTCGCTCGCCTTGCGGGTCGTGAAGACCTCGGTCACCTGCCACACGCCCAGGAGGGCGAAGCCGACGACGGCCACCCACAGCGTGGCCCGGCCGACGGTCGTGCCGGCCAGGGTCTGCAGGGCGCCCGACTGGTCGGCGCTGCGACCGCGCCCACCCGTGGCCAGCTGGATGCCCAGCCAGGCGATGAGCAGGTGCACCAGGCCGTTGACGGCGTAGCCGAGCCGGGCGCCGTACTCGATCGCGGGGTGGTCGTTGGCCCGCTGGGCGGTCTGTCCGACGTCGGTGGAGTCCATCGGGGCATTGTGACGCACGGGGGCCCTGCCGCGCACCCACCAGGGCCCGCGCGACGGTGTGCTCCGGGGGCAGGGCGGTGGGGCAGGATGGGAGCGTGCGCAGCCTGAAGGAGGTCATGAGCGAGCCCACGGACCCCACCGGACCCGTGCTGGCGCCCCTGCCCGGAGTCGTCGTCACCGAGCCGACCACCCCCGACCGGGTTCGCCGCCCGGTCGACCTGCTGCGTCTGGTCGTGGTCGCCGTGGTGCTCGTGGTCGTCATCGTCCTCGCCGACGTGGCCGTCGGCACGACGGGAGCCCTCGAGCAGGACCTGTCGCTGGCCACCGACGGCACCTCGCCGATCCTGCTGCAGGTGGTCGGCTGGCTCGCGGGGCTGGCCGTCGTCGTCCTGCCGGTCGTCATCGGCACCGACCTGCTCCTGCGCCGCCGCCCCCTGCAGCTGGTCGAGGCCCTCGCCGCAGCCGGTGTCGGCG
The DNA here is from genome assembly GCA_030853445.1 of Actinomycetota bacterium. Classification (GTDB taxonomy): domain Bacteria; phylum Actinomycetota; class Actinomycetes; order Actinomycetales; family Dermatophilaceae; genus Lapillicoccus. The sequence continues at coordinate 2,709 of JALYVC010000111.1, forward strand.
CGCTCATCGTGATCGGGCTGCGGACCCTCATCCTCGACGGGCACCTCGGCAGTGTCCTCGGCGCCCTCACCCGCCCGCTGAGCGCGGGGCGCACCAGCCCGCTCGACGCGGTCGCCGTCTCCCTGGTCGCCATGCTCACCGTCGCCGACATCGTCGGGCGGCGGTGGGTTTCCCCGCTCGCGGTCGTCGTCATCGGCTCGTCCGCCCTGACGACCTTCGTGTCGGGGCAGAGCACCTCGCTGGCCGTCTTCGTGTCGCTGCTGCTGGGCTGGCTCGTCGGACTGGCCTTCCGCTACGGCGTGGGAGCGGTCTCGACCCGCCCCTCCGGCTCCCAGATCGCTGCGGCGCTGGTGCTCGCCGGGGTGCCGCTCACCCACCTCGAGCTGGTGGAGGTCGGCGACGCGGCCGAGCGGCAGTACGTCGCGACGACCGGCACCGGTGACCTCGCGGTGCGGGTGATGGACCGTGACACGTTTGGCTTCGCCTCGGGTCGGCGGCTGCTGCGGATGCTGCGTCTGCGGGGGGCGAGCACCCGCGCTCCCGCGCTCAACCTGCGGGCCGAGCTCGAGCACCGAGCCCTGATGTCCCTCACCCTCGCCGACGCGGGGATCCCGGCCCCCCGCGTGGTCGCAGTCACCGAGGTGGGGCCCTTCTCCGCCTGCATCGCCTACTCGGTGCCACGGGGGCGCACGCTGCAGGAGGTTGCCGACGCCGTCACCGACCGCGACCTCGCCGCCGTATGGCGCCTGCTCGGCACCCTGCGCAGCCGGCGGGTCGCCCATCGCGGGCTCGGCCCGGACATCGTCATGCTCCCGGAGACCGACCCCGAGATGTCCGGGCGTGCACCCGTGCTCGGTGACGCCGGCCCCGGGT
>JALYVC010000208.1 GCA_030853445.1 Actinomycetota bacterium
CGCCTGCGCCGCGCCCCCGCACGGAAGCTGAGCTGACCAAGGCGCTCCTCGGCCTCGACGACCTGCCGCCAGGGTGGTCCGTCGAGACGCCGGGACAGGGGGGCGCCGACAACGCGTCCCCCGCGATGGCCGCGACCACCGCCGCTTGCCGTGACTTCGTCGCGCTGGGCAATGCCCCGTCGGCGCCGGGGTCCAGGGCCGGGGCGAAGTCCTCCTTCAGCGCAGGGCAGAGCGGCCCCTTCATCGACGAGGGGATCGATGCGCTCGGCTCGCGGGCCAAGGTGGCCGCCCTTCTCGCCCGGGTCGAGGCGGCGAACCGGTCGTGCAAGACGGTCACCCTGACCCTGGCGGGCGCGGGTCGTTCGACGTTCGACGTCGCCGTGGTCAGTCCACCGCGAGCCGGCGACCATCCGGTGGCCGTCCGCATCACGGCGCGGGGAGGTGACCTCGACGGTCTCGAGCTCACCCAGGTGGTCACCGGCGTCGACGACACCGTGGTCAGCCTGACCCTCGTGGGGAGTATCCCCGACGACGTCGCGAGCTCGACCGAGGCCGCAGTCGACAAGGCGACGACCGCCCTCGGCGCCACCGCCGCTGGCGTCTGACCCCTGGCCCCGCACCGCTGAGCTCGCAGGCGAAGGTCAGGCGTTGACCCCGTCACGCCAGGAGATCAGCTCGCGGACCTTAGCCAGCGACTGCGGGTCGTCGTGCTCGTCGCCGGAGATGCCGATGGTGAAGAGCCGCACCCCGACGTCGTGGAGGGCCTGGGCGTTCCCCGCATAGCTGTCCACCTCCTCACGCATCCGGCCCGGTGTGGGTGCCACACCCGCCGACGTCGTGATCTCGGCCGGGTCGCGCCCGACCTCGGAGCACCACGTGTCGAGGACGGACCGCTTGTGCAGCAACGCGTCCGGACCGCCGAAGGTGTGCCAGATATCGGCGTGCTCAGCTACGATCCGCAGGGTCTTCTTCTCCCCTCCGCCACCGATCAGCACGGGGATGTCGCGGGTGGGAGCCGGGTTGAGCTGCGACCACCGTTGCCTGATCAGGGGCAGGTCGCGAGCCAGGTCGTCGAGCCGGCTCCCTGCGGTGCCGAAGGGGTAGCCGTACTCCACGTAGTCACGCTCGGCCCATCCCGACCCGATGCCGAGCACCAGCCGACCCTCGCCGGCGCGCGCACTGATGTGGTCGACCGTGCGGGCCATGTCGGCGAGCAGCTGGGGGTTGCGGTAGCTGTTGCAGGTGACGAGCGCGCCGATCTCGACCCGCTCGGTTGCCTCGGCCCAGGCCGCGAGCACGGTCCAGCACTCGAAGTGCAGCCCGTCGGGGTCGCCCCCGAGGGGAAAGAAGTGGTCCCAGTTGAGGAGCATGTCGACCTCCAGCCCCTCGAGCGTGGCGCACAGGCGCCGGAGGTCGTCGTACGACGCGTGCTGGGTCTGGACCTGGACGGCGATGCGGGCGGGCGGCATACAACCCATCCTGCCTGCTCCCTATGTCGCCCGCTCGCCGGCTGCGGCGCACCTGCGCCGAGATCGCGAACGAGCCTGTGCCCCAGTCGCGCTCGCGTTCGTGTCGGAGTGGTGCCTCGGGTCAGGCGATCGGGGCGCGGGCGACGACGAAGTACCAGCCCCACGGGTCGCCGACGTCGAGCTCGAGGTCGACGTCGACGAGGCCGGCCGCCTCCACGAAGGCGAGGAGCGGCTCCCCCTGCCAGTACTGGTAGAAGCGCGCCACCCCCAGCTTGTGCTCGCTCCACTGCGTGCCCACACCCACCTTGACACTGAAGCCGAGCACGCCGCCGGGGACCAGGGCCGAGGCCACCTTGGCCAGCACCAGCGCCAGCTCGTCCGGTGTGAAGTGGAGGAAGACGGCGTTGGCGAGCACCGCGGCATACGGGCCGTGCTCGGCGTCGGCCAGGTCGTCGGTGAGCAGGTTGACGACGTCGGCGTCGTGACCCTGGGCGCGCAGCATCTCGACGAAGGCGCGCGTGCCGTCGGTGCGGCGCACTCGCCGACCGTGCTGCTCGAGGTAGGCCGCGTCGCGTCCCTGCGCACTTCCCACCTCGAGCACCTCACCCGGTGGCGCGAGGCGGGCCAGCCTGCGCAGGAACGTGCGGTGCGCGATCGAGCCGGAGCTCTCGGTCAGCTCGGCGTACTGCTCGGCGTGGGCCTCGTAGACGGCGAGGGTGCGCGCGTTGCTGTCGTCCGCGGGCGACTGGACCCGAGGGTCTTCGATGTTCACGCCCCTAGGGTGTCAGGCGCTTCCAACGGCTCAGACGGCGACCTTCTGACCCTTCCCGACAACCGTGATCCCCGACTCGGTCACCCAGAAACCGCGCGCCCTGTCGTGGTCGTGGTCGACCCCGATCTCGGCGTGCTCGGGCACGACCACGAACTTGTCGACGATGGAGCGCCGGATCGTGGCGTACCGTCCGACGTCGACGCCGTCGAGGATGACGCTGTCGGTGATCGACGCGTAGGAGTGCACGTTGACCCGAGGCGCGATGACCGAGCCCGAGACCTGGCCGCCGCTGATGACGACGCCGGGGGAGACGGCGGAGTTGCGGGCCTCGCCGACGCGGTCGCCGTGCCCGTGCACGAACTTCGCCGGCGGCAACGACCCGGTCGAGGTGTAGATCGGCCACTCGTAGTTGTAGAGGTTGAAGACCGGGTGCACGGAGATGAGGTCCATGTTGGCCTCGTAGTAAGAGTCCATGGTGCCGACGTCGCGCCAGTATCCCGTGTCGCGTTCGGTCTGACCCGGGACCACGTTGTCCTTGAAGTCGTAGACGTAGGCACCGCCGCTCTCGACGAACGCAGGCACGATGTCGCCCCCCATGTCGTGCTTGCTGCCCTCACGGTCGTGGTCGCTGGTCACCGCGTCGATGAGCACGTCGGCGTCGAAGACGTAGTTGCCCATGGACGCGAGCACCTCGTGGGGAGCGTCGGGCAGGCCCTTGGCGTCGGTGGGCTTCTCGAGGAACTGCCCGATCTTGCGTCGGTCTCCGTCGTCGACCTCGATGACACCGAACTGGTCGGCCAGCGAGATCGGCTGACGGATCGCGGCCACGGTGACCCCGGCGCCCGTCTCGATGTGCTGGTCGACCATCTGCGAGAAGTCCATGCGGTAGACGTGGTCGGCTCCCACCACCACGACGATGTCGGGCCGGTCGTCGGCGAGCAGGTTGAGGCTCTGGAAGATCGCGTCGGCGCTCCCGAGATACCAGTTCTTGCCGACCCGTTGCTGGGCCGGCACGGGGGCGACGTAGTTGCCGAGCAGCGTCGACATCCGCCACAGCGACGTGACGTGCTTGTCGAGGCTGTGCGACTTGTACTGGGTCAGCACGACCACCTTGAGGTAGCCGCTGTTGACGACGTTCGACAACGCGAAGTCGACCAGCCGGTAGATCCCTCCGAAGGGCACCGCCGGTTTCGCCCGGTCGGCGGTGAGTGGCATCAGTCGCTTGCCCTCACCCCCGGCCAGGACGATCGCCAGCACCTTTGCATTCTGCGTCCGTCGCGCCATGGGCTCACCCTAGGGTGACGAGGCCACCGAACGCGAGGGGCCGGCCGCCTCGTCGGTAATGGTCTCGTCCAGGTCCTACCGGCTTCGTGCGGCCCACTCGCGGGGGGCTGTCCGAGCGGCACGCTCCGCACTAGGGTGCGTGGGTGCGCGTCGACATCCTCAGCAAGGAGTATCCCCCAGCGGTCTACGGAGGCGCGGGGGTCCATGTGGCCGAGCTCGTGCGCGCCCTGCGCGAGCGCGGTGACGTCGACGTGCAGGTGCGTTGCTTCGGTGACGCGCGTGACGAGGCGGGCACCGTCGGCTACCCCGACCTGGTGGAGCTCGCTGCAGCGAACGCCGCCTTGCAGACCCTCGGGGTCGACCTCACCATGGCCCAGGACTGTGTCGGGGCCGACCTCGTCCACTCCCACACCTGGTACGCCAACTTCGGCGGGCACATCGCGTCGCTGCTGGGCGGTATGCCGCACGTCGTCACCGCCCACTCGCTGGAGCCGATGCGGCCGTGGAAGGCCGAGCAGCTCGGCGGCGGCTACCGCGTCTCGTCCTTCGCCGAGCGCACGGCGTACGAAGCCGCCGCGGCCGTCGTCGCGGTCAGCGCCGGCATGCGCGCTGACATCCTCACCAGCTACCCGTCGCTCGACCCGGAGCGGGTTCACGTGGTGCACAACGGGATCGACAGCCTGCTGTGGCGGAAGGCCGACGACCCGGGCGTGGTGCGAGGTCACGGGATCGACCCCGACCGTCCCTCGGTCGTCTTCGTCGGGCGCATCACCCGGCAGAAGGGTCTGCCCTACCTGTTGCGGGCGGCGGCGTCGCTGCCTCCCGAGGTGCAGCTGGTCCTTTGCGCCGGAGCTCCCGACACCCCCGAGATCCTGGCCGAGGTCGAGGCGCTGGTGGCCGACCTGCGGGCCCAGCGCGACGGAATCATCTGGATCCAGGAGATGCTGCCTCGAGCACAGGTTGTTGCAATCCTTTCTGCTGCAACGGTTTTCGCGTGTCCTTCGGTCTACGAGCCGCTCGGCATCGTCAACCTCGAGGCGATGGCCTGCGAGCTCGCGGTCGTCGCGACCGCCACCGGCGGCATCCCCGAGGTGGTGGTCGACGGTGAGACCGGGTGGCTAGTGCCGATCGAGCAGGTCCCTGGGGGAAGCGGGGTCCCCGTCGACCCCGAGCGGTTCGTGGCCGACCTCGCGGCAGCCCTCACCGACGCGGTCTCGGACCCGGAGCGGGCCCGACGGATGGGGCTCGCCGGCCGCCAGCGTGCGATCGACAGCTTCTCGTGGGCGACGATCGGTGACCGGACCCTCGCGGTCTACCGGTCGGTGCTCGGCGCAGCCCTGGCCTGACCGGCCGGGGTGACGAGGCCCAGGTGTCGCATCTGGCGCCCCGACCTGCGCAGGATCTCGTCAACGACGTCGCCTCGCCCGCGGTACCACGTCGCCTGCTCACGCTCGACGGTCTCGACGTCGACCTCCCGGCCGTCGACGATCCACGTCGACCGGGGGGACACGTCGCCGAAGACCGCCGCCACGGCTGGCTCGACCGGGGCGTGGATGCCGTTGAGCAGGGCCCGGGTCAGCCGGGTAGGACGTGGGTCGAGGCCCAGGGCCTCCCGGACCCTGACGGCCAGGGCGGCGAAGAGGTCGTTGCCCGGGTGGTTGATCGTGCGCATCGACGGGTGGGCGCCGATCGTGAGCAGGTCGCTGGCCACGATGGTCTCGTGCTGCTCCTCCCGTCGGCGCAGCTCCCCGACCGAGTCTGCCGCGACAGCACGCACGGCCTCTGGCGTGAGGGTCGGCGCGGGCGGTGGCGCGAGCCCCTCCCGCTCCCACGCGGCCCGCACAACGGTCCGTAGGTCGTGGTAGGGCACCACGGGAGGGTCGGGCTGCGGCAGGTGCGGTGGGTGCACCAGCACGTGATGGGGTGAGCGGCCGGCATACCGCAGGCTCGGGACCAGCACGTGGCGCAGGCCCGGTGACGTGCGCGCGAGCAGCTGCCGGGTGCCGACGGGCAGCCCGCGGTAGTCATCCCCGACGGGCTGCGTGACGAGCAGGTCGAGCCGGGGCAGCAGCGCGCCCAGGGGCGCCAGGTCGT
>JALYVC010000312.1 GCA_030853445.1 Actinomycetota bacterium
CCGGAGCCCCAGCCGGGGCCGAAGGCCCGACCGTCGGGGCCGAAGGCCCGACCGTCGGGACCGTCGGGACCGCCGCCTCGGCGCCCGCGTCGCCCACCCCGGGGACCGCGCTCGCGCTCCTCGTCGGCGAATCGCTCGGCAAACTGCTCGGCGAAGGGGTGGTGGTGGCCGGCGTGCGGGCCCTCGTGCTCGTGGTGGCTCATCCGAGACTCCTGTCGTAATGGTGATTACATGATTACATAATTACCACCAAAGCACCAGCCCCGGTGTTTCTCAGGTCCTCGACACGGTCCACCCCGTGGAGACGGTGGATCCCGCCCCGCCGTCGGTGGTGTCATGAGGCCATGAGCGACGCCCGTCTGACCATCCCCGCCGACCTGCTCCCGCAGGACGGCCGCTTCGGCTCGGGCCCCAGCAAGGTGCGGCGCGAGCAGGTCGACTACCTCGCCTCCCTCGGCCGGACGGTGCTGGGGACCTCCCACCGGCAGGACCCCGTACGACGGCTCGTGCGGGAGGTCCGCGAGGGACTGGCGCAGCTGTTCTCCCTCCCCGAGGGCTACGAGATCCTGCTCGGCAACGGCGGCTCCACGGCGTTCTGGGACATCGCGGCGTTCGGGCTCGTGCGCGAGCGCAGCCAGCACCTGGCTTTCGGGGAGTTCTCGGCCAGGTTCGCCGCCATCACCGCCGGGGCGCCCTTCCTCGGGGAGCCGACGGTCGTGACGGCGCCGCCCGGCGGCCTCGCGGCGTCGTATGCGGAGGTGGGGGTCGACATCTACGCGTGGCCGCACAACGAGACCTCGACCGGCGTGATGGCTCCGGTCCGACGCGTCGAGGGTGCCGACGAGGGGGCGCTGGTCCTCGTCGACGCCACGTCGGGAGCAGGTGGCCTGCCGGTCGACCTCACCGAGACCGACGTCTACTACTTCGGGCCGCAGAAGTCCTTCGCCTCCGACGGCGGGCTATGGCTGGCCGCCTTCTCCCCCGCTGCGCTGGCCCGCGTCGACGAGATCGCCGCGAGCGGTCGGTGGGTGCCCGACTTCTTCAGCCTGCCGACCGCCGTCGCGCAGAGCCGCCTCGACCAGACCTACAACACCCCGGCGATCGCAACGGTCGCGATGCTCGGCGAGCAGCTGCGGTGGATGAACGGCCAGGGTGGGCTCGACTGGGCGGTGGCCCGCACCAGGGACAGCTCCAGCCGGCTCTACGGCTGGGCGGAGAAGACGTCGTACACCACGCCGTTCGTCACCGTCCCCGCCGCGCGCAGCCAGGTGGTCGGGACCATCGACTTCCACCCTGACGTCGACGCGGCGGCGGTGGCGGCGACCCTGCGGCACCACGGCGTCGTCGACGTCGAGCCCTACCGCAAGCTGGGGCGCAACCAGCTGCGGGTCGCGATGTTCCCCGCCATCGACCCCGACGACGTCTCCGCCCTCACGGCCTGCGTCGACTACGTCGTCGAGCGCCTCGGCTGAGGCCTGCGCTCGGGCTCGATGGCTGTCTGCGGCTTCAGTGCAGGCGCTGCACCAGCGCCGACACGGCGGCGACCGCGACGAGGCCGACCAGCACGGCGACGGTGAGGCGCTGACGGAAACGAGGAGTCACCTGCGGATCCTCGCAGACGTGCGCCTCAGCGCACCGGCTCGGGCTGGGGCACGGTCGGCCTCTCGAACCGGAGCCGCACGCGCGGTCGACGTCTCGTGCCGAAGGTCACTCGCACCCGTCCCTGCTTGGTATGGAGCGCCGCCACCGCGACCAGCGACAGCCCCACCATGACGGTGCCGACGCCGATGGTCCACCGGGGGCCGGCGTGGTCGCCGAGCCAGCCGATGAGCGGGGCCCCGATGGGGGTGCCACCCATGAGGATGGCCATGTAGAGCGACATCACGCGGCCGCGCATGTGCGGCTCGACCGACAGCTGCACCGTGGAGTTGGCCGTGGTGAGCGCGGTCAGCGCCGTGAGACCGACGGGCACGAGGGCGATCGCGAAGAGCTGGTAGGTCGGGGCGAGCGCGGCCAGGAGGCTGGCGACGGTGAAGCCCGCGAGCGCGACGAGCAGCACCGACAGGCGCGGGGTGCGGCGCCGGGCCGACAGCAGGGCCGCCGCGAGCGAGCCGATGGCCATCACCGACCCCAGCAGGCCGAACTCCGTGGCCCCCCGGTGGAAGACCTTGGTGGCCATGAGGGCCATGGTCAGCTGGAAGTTCATGCCGAAGGTGCCGAGCACGAAGACCAGACCCATGATCAGCATGAGGTCGGGGCGGCTGCGCACGTAGGCGAAGCCCTCACGCACCTGGCCCTTTCCCCGTGAGCGGGGCGCGGGGGTGAGCTCGTCGGTGTGCAGCGACGCCAGCGAGGCGATGACGAAGAAGAACGACAAGCCGTTGAGCAGCAGGGCCGCGCCCGTGCCCAGCCAGGCGATGACGAGTCCGGCCACGCCGGGGCCGACGAGGCGGCCGGCGTTGAAGGAGGCGCTGTTGAGACCGACCGCGTTGCTCAGCTGCTGGCGCGGCACGATCTCGGAGACGAACGACTGCCGGGCCGGGTTGTCGACGGCGGTGGCGACGCCCTGGAAGAGAGCGACGGCATACACCTGCCAGAGCTGCACGACCCCGGTGAGGGTGAGCACGGCGAGGGTCAGGGCCGACAGGGCGAGCGCGCTCTGCGAGAGGAAGAGCACCCGGCGCTTCGGGAAGCGGTCGGCGACCACGCCGGTGAAGGGGGCCAGGAGCAGGAAGGGCAGGAACTGCAGACCCGTGACCAGACCCAGGGCAGTGGCCGAGTGGGCGGTGAGCACCGTCAGCACGAGCCAGTCCTGGGCTACGCGGCCCATCCAGGTGCCGATGTTGGAGACGAAGGACCCGCTGAAGTAGATGCGGTAGTTGCGGATCGACAGCGACGAGAACGTCGGGCTCACTCGCTCGCCACCCGCGCGAGGATCTGCGTGGCGCGCGCGAGCACGTCCTGTTCCTCCGGGCTGAGGTGCTGCACCCGGCTGGCCATCCAGGCGTCGCGGCGGCGGCGGATGGCACGCACGCTGCGCAGGCCCTCGTCGGTCAGGCTGAGGATGACCTGTCGTCCGTCGGTGGGGTCGTCCTGGCGGCTGACCAGGCCCTGGTCGACCAGCGCCGCCACGGTGCGCGTCATGCTCGGCTTGGCCACCCGCTCGATCTCGGCCAGCTCACCCGGCGTGCGCGGTGTGCCCTCGAGGCGGCAGAGCACCGAGAACTGGTGGGGCGCGACGTCATGGCTCGACTCGAACCGCACCCGGCGGCTGATCCGCATGCACGCCAGACGCAGGTCGGCCGAGAAGCGGGCGAGCTGCTGGGGGGTGAAGGAAGCGGGCGCAGAAGTCATCGGTAGTTAGCCTAACTCATTACCTTGGCTAACGATATCGGGGTGGGGCAGTCGACTTAGCGTCGTCGCGCTCGACTCGACCTCCAGCCCGTCCGCCCCGCCCGTCCGTCCAGCCCCACCCAGCCCGTCAGCTCACGTGGAGCAGGGTCCTGATCGGGTCGATGGCGAAGTAGATGACGAAGAGTACGGCGACGCCCCACATCAGACCGTGGATCTGGCTCGCCTTCCCACGCACGACCTTCAAGAAGACGAAGGCGACGAAGCCCGCGCCGATGCCGACGGTGATCGAGTAGGAGAACGGCATGAGCACGATCGCGAGGAACGCCGGGACGGCGATCTCGAGGTCGTTCCAGTCGATGCCGCCCACCTGCTGCATCATCAGGAAGCCGACGACGACGAGGGCGGGGGTGGCGGCCTCGTACGGTACGACGGCGACGAGCGGCGCGAAGAAGGTCGAGAGCAGGAAGAGCACGCCGGTGACGACCGACGCGAGGCCCGTGCGGGCGCCCTCGCCGACGCCCGACGCCGACTCGATGTATGCCGTGTTGCTGCTGACGCTGCCTGCGCCACCGGCCACTGCGGCCAAGGAGTCGACGAGCAGGATCTGCTGCGAGCGCGGCGGGTTGCCCTCCTCGTCGAGCAGGCCGGCCTCGCTGCCGATGGCGACCATCGTGCCCATGGTGTCGAAGAAGTCGGCCAGCATGAGGGTGAAGACGAGCAGGACGGCCGCGACCACCCCGATCTTGCCGAAGGAGCCGAAGAGGCTGAAGTGGCCCAGCAGCCCGAAGTCGGGGGTGTCGACGACGGTCGACGGCAGCGCCGGAACGTTGAGCCCCCACCCGGTGGGGTTGACCAGCCCGCCCTTGGCGTCGGTCTGCGGGCCGACGTGGAAGACCGCCTCGACGACGATCGCGAGCACGGTGCCGCCGAGCACTCCCCACAGGATGGCGCCGCGCACCTTGAGCGCGATCATGGCGAGGATCGCGAGTAGCCCGACGATGAAGACGACGACCGGCCACCCGCGCAGGAACCCGCTGACGGCGAACTCCAGGGGCGGCCCGGCGGGGTTGGGGACGAAGCCGCCGGCGTCGCTGGCGGGCACGGTCGGGCGCCGCACGAGACCCGAGTCGACGAGCCCGATGAGGGTGATGAAGAGCCCGATGCCCACCGAGATCGCGGTCTTGAGCTGGGCCGGCACCGCCCTCAGCACCGCGGTGCGGAAGCCGGTGAGTACGAGCACCGTGATGACGATCCCCTCGAGCACGACCAGGCCCATGGCGTCGGCCCAGGTCATGCCCGGCAGCTTGGCGATACCGAAGGCCACGAACGCGTTGAGCCCGAGCCCGGTCGCCAGGGCCAGCGGGAAGTTGGCGACGACGCCCATGAGGATGGTCATCACCCCGGCCACGAGGGCGGTGCCGGCCGCGACGAGCGGGATGGCACGGCCGATGTCGCCGCCGCCGAGGAAGGCGCCGGTGGAGTCGGCCTGGGTGCCGATGATGAGCGGGTTGAGCACGATGATGTAGGCCATCGTGAAGAAGGTGACGACCCCTCCGCGGATCTCCCGGCCGAGCGTCGAGCCCCGGGCCGAGATCTGGAAGTAGCGGTCGAGGGTGCTGGTGCCCGCCCTGCCGGGCGCGGTGGCGGTGGTCGACATGCGCCAGACGGTAGCGCCGCACAGGCTCCATACCCAACCGGGACCCGCCCCCACGCCGGCCGCCGGTCTAGCCTGAGGTCATGAGCGACCTCCCGGCCCGTATGGAGTCGCCCCCCTCCCCGGGCGCCGAGGGCGGCCCGCGACCGGTGAACGTCTCGGTGCCGACCGTCTGCATCGTCGGCTCGGCGCTGTGGACGGTCGTTCTCGTGGTGACCCTGTTCGTGCCGGCGCTCCGTGAGGGCCAGCGCTCGTGGTGGCCGTGGACGGCCGTCGTCGGAGTCGCGCTCGGGGTGGGGTGCTGGTTCTACGTCAGACGTGGGCGGGGAAACGCCGCCGGGGTCTGAGCGACGGCACCCGTCCCGGGGACTCGCCGACCACACCTCCACGACGGGCCGCCTGACCGAGCTGGGCCAACCAGGCCCGGATCGGTCGCCATTCCTCGAAGATCTTGGCCACAGGGCGACCCTCGCCCCTCACCCCGACCTCGGAACCGCGCTCAGACGAGCTCGAGCGCCATCTCGTCGAGGATCGGCTCGCCCATGGGCTCCGGCTCGGGCAGGGGCGCGCGGGTCTCGCTGTGCGCACCGCAGCCGTGGTCGAGGCTGACGACGGTGCCGTCGGAGGGCGACCACTCGCTGGCGCACACGCCGAAGACGCTGCGCAGGGCACCGGCCATCGGCACGTAGAAGCCGCAGGACGAGCAGGAGGCCTCGGCCTTGACCGCGACCTCGGCGGTCGGGCCGTGCGAGCCGTCGTACCAGCGCTGGGCCGCGACGTCGCGCCCCTCGCCGCTGAGCACCCGCGGGCGCCCGAGGCCGAGCTCGACGAAGCCGACCTGGTCGACGTCCTCGTCACCCGTCGCCTCGAAGCCGGGCTCGAGCAGCGGGTCGTCGGCGCGGTAGGGCAGGACGTCGCCGGCGCCGAGGTCACCGGGGGCGAGGCGCTCGTCGTAGGGCAGCCACTGCGGCGACAGCACGGAACCGGGGCCGGGAACGAGGTTGGTCTCGCAGACGGTGGCGTGCTTCTGCCGTGGCGCGCGCGCCACGCTGACCGCCCAGCGCCAGCCGCGGTAGGCCGGGCTCGTGCACTCGAAGTAGTGCGTGGCGATGCGCTCGCCCTCCATCACCATCTCGAGGTGCTCGCCCACGGCACCGTCCAGGGCGACGCCGTCGAGGGCGGCCCGGGCCACGTCGACCGCGCCCGCCAGGGTCGCGTCCTTCTTGGCCGGCTGGGGGTCGGGCTGGGAGTCGGGCACGGTCACGCCTCGAGGTCGGTGGCGACGGCCCGCATGACCTGCGAGACCTTGGATGCGAACTCCTTGTCGGGGTAGCGACCGTGACGCAGGCCCTCCCCGACCGAGTCGAGCAGGGCGATGAGGTCCTCGACGATGACGACCATGTCGTCGGCCGGCTTGCGCAGCGCCGCTCGCTTGCCCGCGGTGACGGTGGGTGCCGGGTCGAGCACCCGCAGTGACAGGGCCTGGGCGCCGCGGCGGCCCTCGACGATGCCGAACTCGACGCGGGTGCCGCCCTTGAGCGTGGTGGTGCCCTCGGGCAGGGCGTTGGCGTGCAAAAAGACGTCGGCGCCCTCGTCGTCGGAGAGGAAGCCAAAGCCCTTCTCGGCGTCGTACCACTTGACCTTGCCGGTCGGCATGGGTTACCTCGTTCGGGAGTTGTCGAGTCTGCGGCGCGCCGGCGACCGGGTCGGGTCGCGGCGCTGCGGGAAGACATCAGTTTACGGGAGCCCGCCCACCCGTTTGACCGTGCGCCTCGCGCGGCCCGGAGCCAGTTGCCCGGGCTAGCCGACGCGGATGCCCCACGTGCCCGTGTGCGACGCTCCCGGAGCGAGCACGACGAGGTCGGTGCCCGAGCTGAAAGCGGCCGGCGGGCAGGTCATCGGCTCGATGGCGACGCCGTTGCTGCCCTCGGTCTGAGAGGTCGCCCGCCCGGTGAATACCTGCATCCAGTTGTAGTGCTCGTCCGCCCACAGCGTCACGGTGCCGAGAGCGACGCCGTCGAGGCGCGCCTCCCAGCGACCGTCGGGTCCCCGCGCCAGGTCGGTGAAGGCGGTGTCGAGGTCGGTGGGGCCGAGCACCCGACCACCGCGGAAGTCGTATGTCGTGCCGTCCACGTCGTGGGTGGCCACCGGCAGCAGCCGGTCGGGGCTCACCTCGAGGAAGGTCGACCCGGGCAGGGTGAGGGTCAGTTCGTCGAGGGCGACGGCGCCGACGTGGAGGTAGGGATGGGCGCCGTAACCGTAAGGCGCGCGGCCGGCCGAGAGGTTGGTCGCCCTCGTCGTCACCTCGAGGCCGTCCCCGGTGAGGGTGTACGTCGTCGCCAGGTCGAGCACCCAGTCCCACCCCGGCTGCGGGTGCAGACGGTGCGTGAGCGTGACGTGGTGCTCGCCGAGGTCACCCAGCGACCAGGGCGCCCAGCGCACGAGACCGTGGCTGGCGTTGTGCAGCTTGGGCTCGGTCAGGGCCAGCTGGTGGTCGGCGCCGTCGAACGACCAGCGGCCGTCGGCGATGCGGTTGGGCCACGGGATGAGCTGCTGGCCGCGACCGGCGACGATCGTGGCGTCGGCGGGGTAGCCGGCGACCACGTCGACGCCGCCACGGGTCCACGTGCGCAGCCCGCCCCCGACCTGCACGACCGTCAGCTCGTCGTCGTCGCGGCTGACGGTCCACTGCTGGCCGGTGGGCACCGACGACAGGTTCGCGTCAGGGCCGGCGTCAGGGCCGGCGTCAGGGGCGGGGCGGGACGTCACTCGGCCAACCTATCCGTCGAGGGTCCACCCCACTCGTGGGCGCGTCCGCCCACCGGGGCTCGCCCCGACTACCGTGGACAAGTGCCCCCCCGCCGTCGAGCCCCCGCGCCCACCGCCGTCGTCTCCGCAGCGCCCGTGGCCCGCAGCCTCGCCGACGACATCCGCTCCCGCCCCGACGACGAGCTGGTCG
>JALYVC010000231.1 GCA_030853445.1 Actinomycetota bacterium
CGGGCTGCGGGGGGTGGTGCTCCCCTCGTGCTCGCGCCGCCAGCCAGACCAGCGCGGGGACCACCCAGACCCAGTGGTGGGTCCACGAGACGGGGGAGACCAGCAGCCCACCGGCGGCGGTGGACAGCAGCGCCCCGAGGTCGTCTCCTCGCTGGGCGCGGCGCCTGGTGGCGGCCACCGCGAGGACACCGGTGACCGCCACCAGCGCGAGCCAGACCAGCACGGGGGCGTCCGGCCAGGCCCGCGTGAGGACCCCACGCAGCGACAGGTTGCTCGCGGTGTCGGCCGCTCCGATGCGCCCGGGGGCGGTGAGCACCCCACCGAGCCAGTAGGCGCGGCTGTCGGCGGGCAGCAGGAGGGCTCCGAGCGCCTGAGCCGCAACGAAGGTGACGACGGCTGTGGCCCCTGCCCTCCACTGGCGCCGGCAGAGCAGCACGAGCAGGAAGGCCAGGGGAGTCAGCTTGACGGCGGCGGCGACCCCGATGAGCAGCCCCCGGGGCCAGCGGGGGTGACGAAGCAGCACGTCGGCGGTGACCATCGCCATCAGCACGAGGTTGACCTGGCCGAAGAACAGGGTCGAGCGCACCGGCTGCAGGGCGAGCGCGAGGGTCGCCAGGACGACGGTCACGCTGAGCGGTACCTCCGCCCAGGGGCGGGTCAGCCGCACCTGGTGCCCCGCGAGGTACGACGCCGCCCCGAGCGCGAGCAGGCTGGCGGCGCTGAGCACGGCCACGGCGACGGGCGACGGGAGGAACGAGGTCAGCCCGAGGAGCAGCGCCGCGAGCGGGGGGTAGGTGAAGGGGAGGTAGACCCCGAGACCGTAGGGGTACCCGTCGCCGTAGAGCGGGAGCCCGGCCCGCCACACGGCCCCGCCGGTGCGGTAGACCTCGAGGTCGATGGCTCGACCACCGAGCCGCACGGCCACGGCCCCCAGGAGACCCACGAGCACGACGAGCGCCACGCCCGCGAGGGATCGCGAAGAGCGCCGCCTTCGTGGCACGACCACCTCCGGTCCCGGGGCCCCGGGACCGGAGCGGCGGTGGGCTCGGAACCAAGCCCGCGAACGTGACGTTAGTGCAGGAGACACCGCCTTCCGACGCCAGGTGGGCCGCTTCTCAGGGCCGATCTGGAGGATGAAGGTGCTTTTAGCGCGCCGACAGGCGACACTGGGGTTATGGACTCACGACAGACCGCACGACGATCGAAGCAGTCCAGCAGCCCGTTCCGGCGTGAACCCGAGCTGCCGACCCCCGACTGGCAGGTCGACGAGCGGGTCACGCACGACCGTCACGGCCTCGGCCGGGTGGTGCGCATCAACGGGAGTCGGATGTATGTCCGCTTCGGGGACCAGACGATCGACGTCGACTGCCGCAGCCCGCGCATCCACCCGCTGGCCGACCCGGGCTGACCGGGCTGTCCGGCGCCGGCTGGCGCCGATCGCGCCCTTGACACGCCACTGTCCCGCCGGGGAACCTCCCTCCCCGACGGGACAGCGCTGTGTGGTGGGGTGAGCCTGCACGGTCACCCCACCGGGTTCAGCATCCGGCCATCGCTGCCGGTCCCGAGACCGGGACGCTGCTCGAGCCGTTCCACCGGTTTCCCTGCGCGGCCCAGTAGCCGGACAGGCTCTTGTTGATGTTCAGGATGCTGAAGGTGTTGCCGTCGAAGGCGCCGCCCGAGACGGCACCCGCCTGGAAGGCGACGGGGCTGTTGGTGACCAGGTTGCAGCTGATCTGGCTGTAGTAGGAGCTGGTGTCTCGCGACGGGGTCGTGAGCTTGGAGTCCTCCATCCGCAGGCTGAACCCGGCGCTCGCGGCGCGGTTGGCCACGTTGTAGCTCCAGACGTTGCCCCACGACGACTGCTGCTCGTTGTAGGCGATGTCGACGTTGTCCACGACGTTGGCCGTGATGAGGTTCCACGAGGCGTCCTGGTCGGTCGTGATGCCGCGTCCGCCCACATCGAGGTCGTGCACGCGGTTGCCCGTGATGACGTTGTAGTCGGAGCCGTTGCCGGTGCGGATGCCCTCCTGCATGTAGTGGCTGGCCGTGGAGTGGGCCACCCTCGAGACGTCGTTGCCCGAGATGACGTTGCCGTGCGAGTAGTTCGCGAACCAGATGGCGGGTCCGGTGCCGCAGGCGATGTCGGTCACGGTGTTGCCGGTGATGATCGAGTAGCGGGCGAACCGCCCGAAGATGCCCTTGCCGGTGACGGTGTTGCCGAGGAGCTGGATGTCCTCCGACGGCAGGACCGGCTTGCCGACCAGGTGGCTGAACCACGCAGGCAGGCTCCGGGTGGTGGCGCTGTCGCGCGCCGCGCTGCCGGGAACCGAGCGACGGGCCTGCCAGTTGTGGTCGTCGATCCGGGCGGCCTGCCAGTTCTGCGTGAGGTTGGCGTTCTGGCTCGAAAGGCGCAGACCACCCTTGATCGTCATGCCGCGCAGGACCCAGTGGCTCGCGCCGCCCACGAAGGACACCGTGCGGTACTCGTCGGGGCCGGTGGCGGAGCACTTCGGGTAGGGGCCGGCGGAGGTCAGGGTGACGGCGGCGCCGTCGGCCGGGGTGACGACGATGGGGTGGGCTGCGGTGCCGGAGGCCTTGATGCTGAACGAGCCGGTGTAGGTGCCGGCGGCCAGGACGATCTTGTCGCCGGCGCGAGCGGCGCCGAGGGCGGTAGTGAGTGCGGCGCTGGTGCGGACGGACACGACGCGCAGGGCGGCGGCGGACGGGCCGGCCACGGCGGGTGCGCCGGTCGTCTCGCCGTAGAGCGGGGCGCCGGTGGCCGGCGGGGCATCGGGCGTGAGCGGGGGCGTGACCGGGTTCCCCACTCCCGTGACCAGCTTGCGGGTCGAGACGGGGGCGGTGGTGCCAGCGACGGCCGTGCTGCAGGCCAGGCCGGTCAGGGCGAGAGCGGTACCGATGGCGACGACGCTGCGTCGACCGCCGCGGGTGGATGTGGGGATGAGTGAGGTGCTCATGCGAGGGTCCTTTGCAGGGTGGTGCCCAGGACGCGGGAGGTGGGGACCACGCGTCGGGCCGTGTGAGGGTGTGAGGCAGCGCCGGCCGTCGGGGTGGGAGCCGATCGGTCGGTGGGTGAGGGGGGTGCGGTGAGGCGATGTGCGGTGAGGTGACTGCGGGGGAGCGCCAGGTGGGGTTGAGGACCCGCCTGGTCCGTGGGCCTGGGGTGAGGAGCCAAGTCCGACAAATTCAATCTAAGGTATAAAACGGACAGTTCACAACTGGCTGTTCGGGACACGCGGGGCGCTCCCCGCAGTCCCCCGGTCCCCCGGTCGGCCCTAGATGATTGATTCCCGGGGTTCAGTGGTCGTAGGCGATCAGTGAGCGCAGGACGGGTGCGCCGATGAGGTCGTTGTGCCAGATCGCGGCGGTCAGGGCCAGGATGCGTTGGCTGATCCGGGCACA
>JALYVC010000268.1 GCA_030853445.1 Actinomycetota bacterium
AAGCGCATCGGCGACGTCGTCGTCAAGGAGGACCGTCCCGAGATCCGCGGGATGGTCAAGACGGTCGTCCACCTGGTCGCCGTCGAGGAAGTGGAGTGAACATGGCTGACACCACTGACAAGAAGGCCGCCTCCCACGAGGCGGCGCCCCTTCGTGTCCACCACCTGCGTCCCGCCCCGGGAGCCAAGACCGCTAAGACCCGCGTGGGTCGCGGCGAGGGCTCCAAGGGCAAGACCGCCGGCCGTGGCACCAAGGGCACCAAGGCCCGCTACCAGGTCCCCCAGGGGTTCGAGGGTGGGCAGATGCCCCTGCACATGCGGCTCCCCAAGCTGCGTGGGTTCAAGAACCCGTTCCGCAAGGTCTACCAGGTCGTCAACCTCGACCGGATCACGGCGCTCTACCCCGATGGCGGCGACGTCACGGTGGACAGCCTCGTGGCGAGGGGAGCCGTGCGTGACGGCGAGCTCGTCAAGGTCCTGGGGGACGGCGACCTCGGTGTCGCGGTCAACGTGACCGTGCACAAGTTCTCGGCCACGGCCAAGGACAAGATCGAGGCTGCTGGCGGGTCCGTCACCGCTCTCTGAGCCACTGCGCGCGTCGTGCGGCGCGCCACACAGTGCGGCCGGCGTCCCCCTCGTGGGTCGCCGGCCGCGCTGGTTTCGGGACCGGTGCGTCGCAGCGGCTCCCGCACGGTATTCTCACGGGGTTGCGCGGGTCCACACCGGCACCCGCACCCGCACCCGCACTTTGGCTTCGTCGCGGCACCCGCGGCACCAGGAGGATCTGTTGCTTTCCGGTTTCGTCCGCGCGTTCAAGACGCCCGACCTGCGCAAGAAGCTGCTGTTCACGCTCTTCGTCATCGCCATCTACCGGCTCGGCACGGCTGTGCCGACGCCCGGTGTCGCCTACTCCAAGGTGCGCAGCTGCCTCTCGTCGGCCGACCCGCAGTCCGGGTTCATCGGCCTGGCCAACCTCTTCAGCGGTGGGGCGCTGCTCCAGCTGTCGATCTTCGCGCTGGGGATCATGCCGTACATCACGGCCAGCATCATCGTCCAGCTGCTCACCGTGGTCATCCCCCGGTTCGAGGCCCTCAAGAAGGAGGGGCAGTCGGGGCAGACGAGGCTCACGCAGTACACCCGCTATCTCACCATCGGTCTCGCGGTGCTGCAGAGCTCGACGTTGATCACCTTCGCCCGCAACCCCCAGCAGATCTTCGGCCCCTCGTGCACGTCGATCATGAACGACCAGAACGCCACGACGATCGTGATCATGGTGCTCACGCTCACCGCGGGCACCGGGTTGATCATGTGGCTCGGTGAGCTGCTCACCGACCGTGGCATCGGCAACGGCATGTCGGTCATCATCTTCACGTCCATCGCCTCCGGCTTCCCGAGCTCGCTGTGGCAGATCCAGCAGCGCGACGGCCGGTGGGACGTCTTCATCGGCATCATCCTCATGGGCTTCGTCATCATGGCGGCGGTCATCTTCGTCGAGCAGTCGCAGCGGCGCGTGCCCGTGCAGTACGCCAAGCGCCAGGTCGGGCGGCGCATGTACGGCGGCAGCTCGACGTACATCCCGCTCAAGGTCAACATGGCAGGGGTGATCCCGGTCATCTTCGCCAGCTCGCTGCTCTCCCTGCCGGCGCTCGTCGCGCAGTTCAACACCCCGCAGAACGGACAGCCCCCGGCTGCCTGGGTGACGTGGGTCTCGACCAACATCACGCGTGGTGACCATCCCATCTACATGGCCATCTACACCCTGCTCATCTTGTTCTTCACGTTCTTCTACGTCTCGATCACGTTCAACCCCGTCGAGGTCTCGGACAACATGAAGAAGTACGGCGGCTTCATCCCAGGCATCCGCGCCGGCCGACCCACGGCCGAGTACCTCGACTACGTCCTCACCCGCATCACCGTCCCGGGGGCCCTCTACCTGGCCGTGATCTCGCTCATCCCGCTCCTCGCCCTCAAGGCGTTCGGCGGGACGGCAGCCCAGAGCTTCCCCTTCGGGGGCACGTCGATCCTGATCATCGTCGGCGTCGGGCTCGAGACCGTCAAGCAGATCCAGGCTCAGCTCCAGCAGCGCAACTACGAAGGGTTCCTCCGCTGATGCGTCTTCTCATCATGGGTCCGCCCGGTGCCGGCAAGGGCACCCAGGCCAGCCGGATCGCCGAGCAGTACTCCATCCCGGCCATCTCCACCGGTGACATCTTCCGGACCAACATCAAGAACAAGTCGGAGCTCGGGCTACGCGTGGAGGCCATCCTCGGGGCCGGCGGCTACGTGCCCGACGAGGTCACCAACGACATCGTGCGTGACCGACTCACCTGGGACGACGCCGCCGGTGGCTGGCTGCTCGACGGCTACCCCCGCACCGCGGGTCAGGTCGACTTTCTCGACGCGGTGCTGCAGCCCGACGGCGACGCCGTCGACGCCGTCATCTCGCTGACCGTCGACGAGGACGCCCTGGTCGAGCGCCTGATCAAACGGGCGCGCACCGACGGTCGCTCCGACGACACCGAAGAGGTCATCCGAGAGCGGCAGGCGATCTACCGCCAGCAGACCGCGCCGCTGCTGCAGACCTACGGGGAGCGGGGCATCGTCGTCGAGGTCGACGGGATGGGCGCCGTCGACGAGGTCACGTCACGGCTCGTCACGGCCATCGACGGGATGCGCGGCTCGGCGAACGTCTGATGTCGGCACGCACAGAGGTCTCCGGGGTGAGCCCAGCATGAGGCGGGGGCGGCGACAGACCCCGGCGAAGTCTCCGGAGCAGGTCGTGTCGATGCGTCGGGCCGGGCTGCTGGTGGGTCAGACGCTCGCACTGCTCGTCCGGGAGGCCCGGGCGGGGATGACCACGCTGGAGCTCGACGCCCTGGCCGAGGACCACATCCGCGCCGACGGCGGCATCCCGAACTTCCAGCTCGTGCCCGGCTATCGCCACACCCTGTGCACGAGCGTCAACGAGGAGGTCGTCCACGGCATCCCGGGGCCCCGGGTCCTGCAGGACGGTGACCTGCTGTCGATCGACTGCGGTGCGCAGGTCCAGGGGTGGAATGGCGACGCCGCCGTGTCCCTCGTCATCGGCGGCGACGACGCGGGCACCCTGTCGGACCGGCGCCTCATCGACACCACCGAGGCCTCGATGTGGGCGGGAGTGACCGCCCTGGCGGTCGACCGCCGACTCTTCGAGGTGGGGGAGGCCGTCGAGGCCTCGATCGAGGTGTCCGGCCGCGCACACGACCATGACTACGGCATCGTCGAGGAGTACGTCGGGCACGGCATCGGCCGCACGATGCACGAGGACCCGCAGATCCCCAACTACGGCGTACGCGAGCACGGACCCCTCGTCCGGGACGGCTTCACGGGGGCGATCGAGCCGATGGTGACCTGGGGGAGCCCGCAGACCCGCGTCCTCGACGACGACTGGACGGTCGTCACCGTCGACGGCTCCCGGGCCGCCCACTGGGAGAGCTCCGTGGCCGTCACCGCCGCGGGCCTGTGGGTGCTGACCGCCCTCGACGGGGGCCAGGCCGAGCTGGCGAGGCTCGGCGCGGCGTACGCTCCGCTGGGCGACTGACCCAGGGCCTGCGGATTAGGTCGTGTCCGGGGCACTGCCGTAACATGGTCCGTTGGGTGTCGTGTGCTCCGACGCCCATTGTTCTGTGATGAGCACGCACTCAACGGATTGACGGAGGACATGGCCAAGAAGGACGGTGTCATCGAGATCGAGGGCACGATTGTCGAAGCTCTGCCGAACGCGATGTTCCGTGTGGAGCTCAGCAACGGACACAAGGTGCTCGCCCACATCTCGGGCAAGATGCGTCAGCACTACATCCGGATCCTCCCCGAGGACCGCGTCGTGGTGGAGCTCTCGCCGTACGACCTCGACCGCGGCCGTATCGTCTTCCGCTACCGCTGAGCACCACCGCACGCACCCAACACCACAACACCAGATCGAGGACAGCAGGCAGATGAAGGTCCAGCCGAGCGTCAAGAAGATCTGCGACAAGTGCAAGGTGATCCGCCGTAACGGTCGGGTCATGGTGATCTGCGAGAACCTGCGCCACAAGCAGCGCCAGGGCTGAGCAGAGGCACCAACCGCACGCGTCACGGTTTTCGACGTAGCACGCAGTACCCACGCAGCACCCGGCCCCTGAGCACGATGATCACCACCCACGTCGGCTCAGGACGTCACCCCCGGCCTCGGAGGCCGGGGACCGGACGGCCCCTCGGGCCAGACCGCCCCCTCCAGGAGGGACGGCGGTTCGCCGGAACGGTGTCTGCCCCAGACCTCCGAGTACACGAAAAGGAAGCACCATGGCACGTCTTGTTGGTGTCGACCTCCCGCGCGACAAGCGCGTAGAGGTCGCCCTGACCTACATCTTCGGTGTAGGTCGCACCCGGTCCAAGGAAGCGCTCGGCGCGACGGGCATCAGCCCCGACACCCGCGTGAAGGACCTCAACGACTCCGAGCTGGTCGCGCTGCGCGACTTCCTCGAGGGCAACTTCAAGATCGAGGGTGACCTCCGCCGCGAGGTCGCCGCCGATATCCGCCGCAAGGTCGAGATCGGCTCCTACCAGGGTCTACGTCACCGCCGTGGCCTGCCTGTGCGCGGTCAGCGCACGAAGACCAACGCGCGCACCCGCAAGGGCCCGAAGCGCACCGTCGCCGGTAAGAAGAAGGTCGGTAAGTAATGCCTCCCCAGAAGCGCGCCGCGGCTGGCGCCAAGAAGGTCCGCCGCAAGGAGAAGAAGAACGTCGCCCACGGGCACGCTCACATCAAGAGCACGTTCAACAACACCATCATCTCGATCACCGACCCCCTCGGCAACGTGATCTCGTGGGCCTCCGCCGGCCAGGTCGGCTTCAAGGGCTCGCGCAAGTCCACGCCCTTCGCCGCTCAGATGGCGGCCGAGGCCGCTGCCCGCCGCGCCATGGAGCACGGTATGAAGCGCGTCGACGTCTTCGTCAAGGGTCCCGGCTCCGGCCGAGAGACCGCGATCCGCTCCCTCACGGCCACCGGCCTCGAGGTCGGCGCGATCAACGACGTCACGCCCGCACCGCACAACGGTGTCCGCCCGCCCAAGCGCCGTCGCGTCTGACCGGCTGACAGACTCAAGGAGTTACGACAAGCTATGGCTCGGTACACCGGACCCATCACCAAGAAGTCGCGTCGCCTCAAGGTCGACCTCGTCGGCGGCGACAAGAACTACGACCTCCGCCCGTTCCCGCCCGGCCAGCACGGCCGTCGCCGGATCCAGGAGAAGGAATACCTCACCCAGCTCCAGGAGAAGCAGAAGGCCCGCTTCACCTACGGCGTCATGGAGAAGCAGTTCGTCCGCTACTACAAGGAAGCAGCCAACCGTCCCGGCAAGTCCGGTGACAACCTGCTGATCATCCTCGAGTCGCGCCTCGACAACGTCGTGTACCGCGCGGGCCTGGCCCGCACGCGTCGCGCCGCCCGTCAGCTGGTCACGCACGGTCACTTCGAGGTCAACGGCCACCGTGTCGACGTCCCGTCGTACCGGGTCGAGGCCTACGACATCATCACGGTCCGCGCCCAGAGCCGCGAGACGTTCCCGATCGAGCTGGCCCGCCAGACGTTCGGCGACCGTCCGATCCCGGCCTGGATGCAGGTCGTCGAGGGCTCGTTGCAGATCATGATCCACCAGCTCCCCACTCGGGCGCAGATCACCACGATCCTCACGGAACAGCTGATCGTGGAGCTCTACTCCAAGAACTAAACCCTCGGGGGGCTTCGCCCCCCAAGTCCCCCCGAACTGCCCGCGTGGTCGGGTCCTCGGAGGGAAAT
>JALYVC010000308.1 GCA_030853445.1 Actinomycetota bacterium
CCCCTGCGGTCCGGGGCTTCGTCGGGTCCTGACGCGGACCTGCCGAACGGGTCGCCGACCTGACCCCCCGGGGCCGACCTCCCCAGGGGACACGCCGTGCGCCCACGCCCGTCATAACCGTGATCGCGCCGGTCGCCCCGCTAGGTTGGCCGAGTGCAGTCACCGGTGACCGAACCACAGCGGGTAGGACTGCCGTCGGGAGCCCCCCCGAGCGGACCTCCCCCTCCCGTCGGACCAGCGCCGCGGCGATCCAGCGGCCGGGCCTGGGAGTGGAGCCTCGCCGCCGCGCTGCTCCTGCCGAACCTCCTGCTGCTCGTCGTCTTCACCTACCGGCCGCTCATCGACAACATCCGGTTGTCCTTCACCGACTGGAACATCTCCTCGCCCACGCTCAACGGGGTCGGCTTCGCCAACTACATCGAGTGGTTCGGCCGCGAGGACACCAAGGTGGTCCTGCGCAACACCTTCGTCTTCACCGTCGCGACGGTGGGTATCTCGCTCGCCGTCGGGCTCGGGCTCGCCCTGCTGCTCGACCAGAAGCTGCGTGGGCGCAACCTCGTGCGATCGGTGGTCTTCGCCCCGTTCGTCATCTCCGGCGCCGCCATCGGGGTCGCCTTCCAGTTCGTGTTCGACCCGAGCTTCGGTCTCGTGCGCGACCTGCTCGCCCGCGTGGGGATCGACTCACCGGACTTCTACCAACAGTCCGGATGGGCCCTGTTCATGGTCACGGTCACCTACATCTGGAAGAACCTCGGCTACACCTTCGTCATCTACCTCGCCGCCCTGCAGGGGCGTCGGGTCGACCTCGACGAGGCGGCCGAGATCGACGGTGCCTCGGCGTGGACGCGGTTCCGTCGGGTCCTCATGCCGCAGATCCGTCCGACGACGTTCTTCCTGTCGATCACGGTGCTGCTCAGCTCGGTCCAGGTCTTCGACATCATCAACGTGATGACCAGAGGTGGCCCGGTCGGCAACGGCACGACCACGCTGGTCTACCAGGTCTACCAGGAGACGTTCGTCAACCAGCGGGCCGGCTACGGCGCGACGGTCGCGACGGTGATGTTCCTCATCCTGCTCGTCGTGACCGTGGTGCAGGTGCGGGTCATGGACAAGGGGCGCCAGTCATGACGACGGCAGCGACCGACAGCGCGCCCGCGGGGCCGTCCCCGACGAGCGCGCCGCAACGCGAACGGCGCCGGGGGGCACACGGGGCGGAGGCGGCGAACCACCGCGGGACGCTGTGGACGGCGGCGGGCTACGTCGGGATGGCACTGGCCGTGCTGGTCGTCGCCGTGCCACTCTTCTGGATCCTGCTCACGTCGTTCAAGGAGCGGGGTGACATCTACGTCCGTCCTGCGCAGTGGTGGCCGGACCCCGCCACGAGTGCCAACTACTCCGACGTGACGACGCGCATCCCGTTCTTCAGCTACATGCGCAACTCGTTCATCATCACGTCGGTCACCTCGACCATCAAGGTCGTGCTCGGCGTGATCAGCGCCTATGCGCTGTCCCTGCTGCGCTTCCCGGGCCGTTCCCTGGTGTTCTTCGTCGTCATCGCGGCGCTGATGGTGCCGAACCAGATCACCGTCATCTCCAACTACGCCCTCGTGGCCCAGCTCGGGTGGCGCAACACCTATCAGGGCATCATCATCCCGCTCGCCGGTGTCGCCTTCGGCACCTTCCTCATGCGCAACCAGTTCCTCAGCCTCCCCGGTGAGATCATCGAGGCCGCCCGGCTCGACGGTGCCGGCCCGCTGAAGCTGCTGTGGCGGGTCGTGCTGCCGATGTCGTGGCCCACCGTCGTGGCGTTCTCGCTGATCACCGTCGTGACCGAGTGGAACGAGTACCTCTGGCCGTTCCTGATGGCCGACGACGAGCGCGTCGCGCCCCTCCCGGTGGGGCTCACCCTGCTGCAGAACAACGACGGCGTGACCAACTGGGGGCCGGTGATGGCGGGCACGGTGCTCGCCATGCTGCCGATCCTCGTCCTCTTCCTCTTCCTCCAGCGCCAGATGATCAAGGGCCTCACCGCCGGCGCACTCAAGGGCTGACCGCACGATCACCACCAGCGAAAGGCACCACACCATGAACGAGCTCTCTCGTCGCGGATTCCTCGGGCTCACCGGCGCGGTCGGGTTCGCGAGCCTCGCTGCGTGCGCCGGGACCGGCACGGCCCCCACCGCGGCCGGCGGAGGCGCGAGCAACACCATCGAGTTCTGGAGCAACCACCCCGGGACGTCCAAGCCGGTCGAGCAGGCGATCATCAAGGACTTCGAGGCCGCCAACTCGGGTCTCACGGTCAAGCTCGTCGACGCGGGGAAGAACTACGAGGAGGTGGCGCAGAAGTTCAACGCCTCCCTCGCCGGCGGCCAGCTGCCCGACGTCGTCGTTGTCTCGGACGTCACGTGGTTCAACTTCGCCCTCAACAAGCAGCTCGCCCCCGTCGACGACCTGCTCTCGGCCGCGAAGGTCGACGTGGGCGACTACGTCGACGCGCTCTACAACGACTACACGTCGGCCGGCAAGCACTACGCGCTGCCCTACTCCCGCTCGACCCCGCTCTTCTACTACAACAAGGAGGTGTGGAGCAAGGCCGGCCTCGAGGACCGTGGCCCCAAGGACTGGGAGGAGTTCGCGACCTGGGCCCCGAAGATCCAGGCCGCCCTCGGCAAGGGCCAGGTCGCCCTCGAGCTCGCCGACGGCTCGAACTACCTCGACTGGTACTTCCAGAACATGGCCTGGGGTTTCGACGGTGCCTACTCCAAGGAGTGGACCCCGACCTTCTCCGACCCCCACACCATCAAGGCCGGCCAGTTCCTCCAGGACCTCGCCAAGAACAAGGTCGTCAAGTTCAACAAGTCCCCGGAGGCCGACTTCAGCGCCGGGCTGGCCGGATGCATCCTCCAGTCGACCGGTTCCCTCGGTGGGATCACCAAGGACGCGAAGTTCGACTTCGGGACCGCCTTCCTCCCGGGAACGGACAACTGCCCGACCGGTGGCGCCGGCCTCGGCATTCCGGCGAACATCAGTGACGCGCGCAAGGCCAACGCGGTGAAGTTCATCGAGTTTCTGACCAACGCGAAGAACACCGTGATCTTCACCCAGGCCACGGGCTACATGCCCGTCCGCAAGTCGGCCGTCGACGAGCCGGCCGAGGCGGCCTTCCTCCAGAAGAACCCGAGCTCGAAGACGGCCATCGACCAGCTGCCGCACACGCGCAGCCAGGACAACGCCCGGGTGCTCCTTCCCGGCGGCGGCGCCCGCATCGGCAAGGCGCTCGACCAGGTCGCCCAGGGTCAGGACGTCACCACGGTGTTCAAGGCTCTCGATGCCGAGAGCCAGCGGGTCTACGAGACGCAGATCAAGCCCAAGCTCGGCTCCTGACCCATCACCCCCCGGCGCACCAGCACGAGGAGAGCATCCATGGCAACCGTGTACTTCGACGAGGCGACCCGTCGGTTCTCGCCGGGGGGCCGGCCGGCGGTCGACGCGATCACCCTGGACATCGCCGACGGTGAGTTCCTCGTGCTCGTCGGGCCCTCCGGCTGCGGGAAGTCGACGACGCTGCGGATGCTCGCCGGTCTCGAGCCGGTCAACGGCGGGCGCATCCTCGTCGACGGTCACGACCAGCTGGGGGTGCGCCCGAGGGACCGCGACATCGCGATGGTGTTCCAGAGCTATGCGCTCTACCCCAACATGACCGCGGCCGAGAACATGGCGTTCGCCCTCGACAACGCGAAGGTGGGCAAGTCCGAGACGAAGTCCCGCGTCGCCGAGGCGGCCAAGATCCTGCAGCTCGAGGACCTGCTCGACCGCAAGCCCGGCCAGATGTCCGGGGGGCAGCGTCAACGCGTCGCCATGGGGCGGGCGATCGTGCGCAACCCCAAGGTGTTCTGCATGGACGAGCCGCTGTCGAACCTCGACGCCAAGCTTCGGGTGAGCACCCGTTCGCAGATCGCCGGTCTGCAGCGTCGGCTCGGGATCACGACGGTCTACGTCACGCACGACCAGGTGGAGGCGATGACCATGGGCCACCGGGTCGCGGTGCTCAAGGACGGGAGGATGCAGCAGGTCGGCACGCCCGAGGAGCTCTACGACGCCCCGGTCAACACGTTCGTCGCGTCGTTCATCGGCTCACCGGCCATCACCCTCATCGAGGCGCCAGTGCGGGAGGGTGTGGCTTTCGTGCACGGCGCCCAGGTACCGCTGGACCGGGCGTTGGCTCGGTCGGCCGGGGAGCGCGTCGTCGTCGGCCTCCGCCCGGAGGCCTGGCACCTCGCCGACGCAGCCGCCGACAACGGCGTCGACCTCAAGG
>JALYVC010000318.1 GCA_030853445.1 Actinomycetota bacterium
GGTCCGGGTCTCGTCCCGGCCGGCGGCCACGACCCGCGACCCGCGCGCCACAAGCGCGTCGGCGAGGGCCGCCCCGAGCACCCCCGAGGCCCCGCAGACCAGAACGCGGGCACCGGTGAGATCCATGGATGAGACTCCTGCAAGCTGGGGGCTACGGACCCCTCCAACCCTAGGTCGGTGCACCCGTCAACGCTCGGCTGCCCACGGGCGGCCGCTCCCGCGCGGGGCTGACCTCAGTCGCGGCCATCCTCCGACGGGTCGGTCACGGCGCTCGACAGGCGCAGCTCGCGAAGCACGTGCCCGGGGCCGACCTCGCGGTCACGCACCGCACCGTCGGAGCCGAAGCCCGCGGCCTCGAGGAACTGGAGCAGGGCCCGGTCGCCCTCGGGCACCCAGACCCGCAGGACACTCGCGCCGGAGCCCCTGACGGTGTCGACGACGGCGTGCAGCAGCCGCGACCCGTGGCCCTGGCGGCGGGCTCCCGGGTGGACGCCCAGCACGAGGACCTCGGCGTCACCCTCTGCCCGGTCGGGGTCGTCCGATGGGCCGACGGCGGCCATGGCGACCACCTGCTCGCCCGCGCAGCCCACGAGCAGCCGGTGGGACCGGGTGGGCGGGTGGGTGAGCGACTCGCGCCACACCGAGGCGAAGGCGGGGGGCTGGAAGCCCGCGAGGACCTCGGGCGGCACGTGCGCGGCATACGCACCGGTCCAGAGCGCGGCCTGGACGACACCGACGGCGGGAGCGTCGCTCACGCGGGCCAGACGCACGCTCGCGTCGGCGACGATCGGAAGGTCGGACCCGTGGTCGTGCGTGTGCTCGTCAGCCATCCACCCATCCTCGCAGGGCGTGATGGGATGGAGCAGTGAGCCCCCGACCGACCGCGCCGACCCGCTCTGCGCAGGCTGCCGTCGCAGCAGCAGGGCTGCTCCTGACCGGTTGCAGCGGTGCCGCCCAGGGTGCGGACTCCCCGCAGGCCGCGGTAACGACCTTCTTCCACGCGCTCGGGGCCAAGGACAGCTCCGGAGCCTGTGCCGTCATCTCCACGCAGGGCCGGGCCCTCGAGGGTGTGCCGCTGCAGGAGTGCGAGCTCGGGTTCGACAAGGTGCTCGCCGGCCTCGACGACCAGCAGGACATCACGGCGCTGTCGAAGGCGCAGGTGACGGGCGCCCAGGTCAGCGGTGGCCGCGCCACCGTCAGGAAGGCGCAGATCACCCAGGTGCCCAACGACTTCCAGAGCGACATCGACCTGGTGCGTCTCGGCGACCGGTGGTACATCGACTCGAAGTCCGACAAGACCGATCCTGCTGCCCGGTCCGACCAGACCGGCTGACTGCCTCGGGTCGCGGTTGACGCGAGGGAAGGGGTGATACTGGAGGGCATGTACGGCACCGAGATGGGCCCCCCCGAGGGCGACCCCCCCTTTGAGCCCGACGTCCCGCTCAACGCGTCGGAGACCACTGACTACGACCTGGCGTTGGCCGGGTCGGCGGCAGCCGGTGACCGCTCGGCCCTGACCCAGCCGTCTTTCGACGCACTCCTCGAGGCCGACCTGCGGGTCGAGCCGCGCGACGAGATGCCGCGGGCCTACCGTCGCACGCTCGTGCGCCAGATCGCCCAGCACGCGCACTCCGAGATCATCGGCATGCAGCCCGAAGGGGCGTGGGTCACCCGCGCTCCCTCGTTGCGCCGCAAGGCGATCCTCATCGCCAAGGTGCAGGACGAGGCCGGCCACGGGCTCTACCTATACAGCGCCGCCGAGACCCTCGGGGTCGACCGCGCCGAGCTGCTCGACCTGCTGCACGAGGGCCGGCAGCGGTACTCCTCGATCTTCAACTACCCCACCCTGACCTGGGCCGACTGCGGCACAATCGGGTGGCTGGTCGACGGGGCGGCGATCATGAACCAGGTGCCGCTCTGCCGGTGCTCCTACGGCCCCTACGCCCGCGCGATGATCCGCGTCTGCAAGGAGGAGTCGTTCCACCAGCGGCAGGGCTTCGAGATCCTGTGGACCCTCGTGCGCGGCACCGAGGCGCAGCGAGCCATGGCCCAGGACGCGGTGGACCGCTGGTGGTGGCCGTCGCTGATGATGTTCGGTCCCCCCGACACAGGGGAGGCGGCCAGCGGGGGCGGCCACACCGACCAGTCGATGGCCTGGGGCATCAAGCGCTTCAGCAACGACGAGCTGCGCCAGCGCTTCGTCGACACGATGGTGGCGCAAGCCGACCGGCTCGGGCTCACGCTGCCCGACCCCGACCTGCGGTGGAACCAGGAGCGCGGCCGCTGGGACTTCGGCGCGATCGACTGGGTGGAGTTCCGCCGGGTGCTCTCCGGTGACGGCCCGTGCAACGCCGAGCGGCTGGCCCACCGGCGCGCCGCCCACGAGGAGGGCGCGTGGGTGCGGGAGGCCGCGACGGCGTATGCCGTGAAGCACGCCCGCGCGCAGGAGCCAGCCGCGTGAGCGAACGCAGCTGGCCGCTCTTCGAGGTGTTCGTCCGCGCCAAGCGGGGGCTCTCTCACGTGCACGTCGGTTCGCTCCACGCGCCTGACTCGACGATGGCCCTGCGCAACGCCCGTGACGTCTACACCCGTCGTCAGGAGGGGGTCTCGCTGTGGGTCGTGCGCTCCGACGACATCACCGCGAGCAGCCCGGGCGAGAAGGACAGCTTCTTCGACCCGGCCGCCGACAAGGTCTACCGACACCCGTCGTTCTACGACGTGCCCGACGACGTCGAGTACCTGTGAACGTCGAACCCACCGGTGGCACCACTGGCACCGGTCTCGCCGGTGACACGGTCACCGCGGCCTACCTGCTGGGCCTCGCCGACGACGCGATGGTCTACGCGCAGCGGCTGGGGGAGTGGCTCACCCATGCCCCACAGATCGAGGAGGACATGGCCCTGGCCAACATCTCCCTCGACCTGCTAGGCCAGGCCCGTGCGCTCTACCCCCGCGTCGGCGAGCTCGACGGCACCGGTCGCGGCGAGGACGACTACGCGATGATGCGCGACGAGCGCAGCTGGCGCAACGTACTGCTCGTCGAGCAGCCCCGGGGCGACTTCGCCGACGAGATGGCCCGCCTGCTGTGGTTCTCGGCCGCTCGGCTGCAGCTGCTGGTCGCCGGGTCGGGCGACCCCGTGCTCGACGGCGTCATGGGCAAGGGGGCCAAGGAGGTCAGCTACCACCTCGACCACGCGGCCCAGTGGGTCGTGCGTCTCGGCGACGGCACCGACGAGTCGCACCGGCGCATGCAGGTGGCCCTGGAGCGGGTGGCGCCCTATGTCGAGGAGCTGTTCGAGGACGACCCGGTCAGCCTCGCCGTCGCGTCCGAGGTCAGGGGCCTCCTGCCGTCCGAGACCCGTACGCATGCCGTGCCGACCGTCGAGGAGGTCCTCGCCCGGGCGGGGCTGACCCTCCCGGAGCCGGGCTCGTGGCGCTCGCGCGGCGGCCGGGAGGGCATCCACTCACGGCCGATGGGCTCGCTCCTGGCCGAGATGCAGTATCTCGCTCGCTCGCACCCGGGAGCGTCGTGGTGACCCGGCCGGCGACCACCCGCACGTCGGCGGTGGTGGTCGACGCCGCCCTGCGGGAGATCCCCGACCCGGAGGTGCCGGTCGTGAGCATCGCCGACCTCGGCATCCTGCGCGAGGTGCTGCTCGACGAGCAGAGCGGCGAGGCCCGGGTGACGATCACGCCCACCTACTCCGGGTGCCCGGCCATGGACGTCATCCGCCGCCACGTCGAGCACGTGTGCCGCCAGCAGGGCTGGCACCCGGTCGTGAGCCTGCGGCTCTCGCCCCCCTGGACCACGGACTGGATGACCGACCGAGGACGACAGCGGCTGCGCGAGTTCGGGATCGCGCCCCCCGGCGCAGCAGGACACGGCGACGACGGACCCGTCGGGCTGACCCTGCGCCAGCGCGTCGTCACCTGCCCGCAGTGCGGCTCGGACGACACCGAGGAGCTCGCGCACTTCGGCTCCACCGCGTGCAAGGCGCTGCGGCGGTGTCGGGTCTGCCGCGAGCCCTTCGACGAGTTCAAAGCGATCTGAGCGACCGATGCCGTTGATCACCAAGCCTGCTCGTGTGCGGGCCGCCTTCCATCCGCTGCGGGTCGACGACGTCGAACGCCTCACTGACGACTCGGTCGCGGTGCGCTTCGCCGTGCCGCGCGAGCTCTGGGACGACTACGGCTTCGAGCCGGGTCAGCACCTGACCTTGCGCGCCACCATCGGCGGCGAGGAGGTACGCCAGTCGTACTCGATCTGCGAGCGTCAGGTGCCGCAGACCCGGCTCGGTGA
The DNA here is from genome assembly GCA_030853445.1 of Actinomycetota bacterium. Lineage (GTDB taxonomy): Bacteria > Actinomycetota > Actinomycetes > Actinomycetales > Dermatophilaceae > Lapillicoccus. The sequence goes on from JALYVC010000318.1 coordinate 4,301, forward strand.
CGGGCAGCTGCTGCGCGTCGCGGCGGCCCGGGTCGAGGGTGGGCGGATGTCGACCTGGCTCAACGAGGGCGTGCGCGTCGGCGACGAGATCGACGTCATGACCCCGATGGGGACCTTCGTCGCCGTGCCCCGGCCACAGGTTGCACGGCATCACCTGGCCGTCGCCGCCGGCTCGGGCATCACCCCGGTGCTGTCGATCGTGTCGTCGCTGCTGACGCAGGAGCCGCACAGCCGGGTGACCCTGCTCTATGGCAACCGGCGCACCAGCTCGATCATGTTCCTCGAGGAGCTCGAGGACCTCAAGAACGCCTATCCGGGCCGCTTCCAGCTCGTGCACGTGCTGTCGCGCGAGGTGCCGGACGTCGAGCTCTTCCACGGCCGGCTCGACCGCGAGCGGCTGACGACGATCCTCGAGGCGCTGGCTCCGGTGGAGACGGTCGACGAGTGGTACCTCTGTGGCCCCTTCGGGATGGTCACTGCGGCCCAGGAGCTGTTGCAGGAGAACGGAGTCCAGTCCGAGCACGTGCACCACGAGATCTTCCACGTCGACGACGGAACCACTCCGAGGCGCCCGGCGACCGTCATCGACGAGTCGGCCCCTCCGGCTGCTGTCGTGACGGTCACCCTCGACGGTCGCACCACCGAGGTCCCGATGCCCACCCGCGACGAGTCCGTCCTGGCCGCGACCCTGCGGGTGCGCCCCGACGCGCCGTACTCCTGCGCCGGCGGGGTGTGCGGCACCTGCCGGGCCCGGGTCGTCGAGGGGGAGGTGACGATGGACCGCAACTACGCCCTCGAGCCGGAGGAGCTGGCCGCGGGCATCGTGCTGGCGTGCCAGGCGCACCCGGTCACCGACCGGGTGCGGCTGGACTACGACGCCTGACGGAGCCGGCCGTTGGTCGACCGACGAACGGGCCCAGCCGGCGGGCGCCCGCTTGGGCATGGTGTCGCGGTTGACGTGCATCCCGTAGACCGTGTCGGCAGGCACGGCCGGCGTGGCACTGTTCCGGCCTCTCAGGGGATTCCGGCCTCTCAGGGGATTCCGGCCTCTCAGGGGACGACGACTCCCTGCCGTCGCCGCTCGTAGGCGACGAAGGCGAACCCTTCGTGGGTCTCGCGGCTGGTCTCGCCCCACACCTCCATGTCGATGGCCGGAAAGCGCACGTCGCCCTGCGGCGACTGGTCGACCTCGGTGACGAGCAGGCGCCCGGCGATCGGCATGGCAGCCGCATAGAGCTCGCCGCCACCGCAGACGAAGAGCTCACCGGAGGGCCCGGCCAGGGCGAGCGCGGCGCTGAGGGAGTGGGCCGTCTCGACGTCGGGGTGGCGCCACCCCATCTGCCGGGTCACCACGATGGTGCGGCGACCCGGCAGCACCCGCCCGATCGAGTCGAAGGTCTTGCGTCCCATGACGAGGGTGTGGCCCATCGTGGTGCGCTTGAAGAAGGCGAAGTCCTGGGGCAGGTGCCAGGGCATCTGGTTGGCGGCCCCGATGATCCCGTTGCGCGCGACGGCGGCGATGAGGGTGGGCTGGGTCATGAAAAGGGCTCCTCAGACGGCGATCGGGGCCTTGATGCCCGGGTGGGGGTCGTAGCCGACGAGCTCGAAGTCGTCGAGCTCGAAGTCGTCCAGCGCCTTGCCCGCCGCGAGGCTCATGCGCGGCAGCTCACGGGGGTCACGGGTCAGCTGCAGGCGGGCCTGCTCGAGGTGGTTGAGGTAGAGGTGGGCGTCACCGAGGGTGTGGACCAGCTCACCGGGCTCGAGGTCGCAGACCTGGGCGACCATCATGGTGAGCAGCGCGTAGGAGGCGATGTTGAACGGGACCCCGAGGAAGACGTCGGCCGAGCGTTGGTAGAGCTGGCATGACAGGCGGGCGCGGCCACCGTCGCGCGCCGGTGCGACGTAGAACTGGAAGAGGGTGTGGCACGGCGGCAGCGCCATGTCGTCGACGTCGGCGACGTTCCAGGCAGAGACGATGTGGCGGCGGGAGTCGGGGTTCGTGCGGATCGACTCCACGACGCGCGCGATCTGGTCGACGTGCTGACCGTCGGGCGTCGGCCACGAGCGCCACTGGTGCCCGTACACCGGCCCGAGCTCGCCGTGCTCGTCGGCCCACTCGTCCCAGATGCTGATGCCCCGCTCCTGCAGCCAGTGCACGTTGGTGTCGCCCCGCAGGAACCACAGCAGCTCGCCGATGATCGAGCGCAGGTGCAGCCGCTTGGTCGTGAGGACCGGGAAGCCGTCGGCGAGGTCGAAGCGCATCTGGTGCCCGAAGACGCTCAGGGTGCCGGTGCCGGTGCGGTCCCCCTTCTCGACCCCGTCGGTGAGCACGCGGTCGAGCAGGTCGAGGTACTGGCGCACGCTGGGCACGCTAGCACCGAAGACCCCCGCTTCAGCCCCCGACCGCACCCGCTTCGGGGGACCAGCGCATGGGCGGTGGAGATCGCGGAGGCCGAATGCGAGGTGAATCCGGTTTGAGATAGCGCATTGGCGCCAGATATGGCCCGGAGGCCACGAATTTCGTGGCTGCTGTTCCTCCCTCGGGTGATGTCGTGCCACACTGGAAGAAGTCGTGGCGCTGTCTGAACCCCCGAGCGGACAGCGCCAC
>JALYVC010000323.1 GCA_030853445.1 Actinomycetota bacterium
TGGTTAGCACTCGGTCAAGTCGAGTGCCAGTTCTGCGCCCTCAGCGGAGCCCGAGGGGCGAGGATGGCGGGCGTGGACCTTGCCTCGGTTGCGCCGCTCGTGGGTGGTGAGGGATGGGACCTGCTCCAGTCGCTCCCGGTGTACGACGCGTCAACCGAGCTGGCGTTGCAGACCCGCCTGCGCGACGCCGGGTATGCGCCGGAGCTGGTCTCGGCAGCGCTGACCCAGTCCCGCCTGAGAGCCCGGGCCCGCGCCAAGTTCGGCTCGTTCGCCGCCGGGATGCTCTTCACTCCGGACGGTCTCGAGCAGGCCACCCGCCTCGAGGTGGCCGCTCGGCACGCCGCGCGCTTCCTGCGGGCCGAGATCCGCCTCGTCCACGACCTCGGGTGCGGGATCGGCGCCGACGCGATGGCCTTCGCCGGGCTCGACCTCGGCGTCCGCGCGGTCGACGTCGACGAGGTCACGTCGGTCGTCGCGGCGATGAACCTGCGGCACTGGCCCGAGGCCCAGGTCGCCCATGGACGAGCGCAGGACGTCACCCTCCCCTGCGGCGAGGCAACCCGGCATGCGGGGCTCTGGCTCGACCCGGCCCGGCGCACCCGGGGTGCCGCAGACATCTCCGGCCGCTCGCGCCGGGTCTTCTCGCTCGACCAGATCTCGCCGAGCTGGGACGAGGTGCAGCGGTACGCCTCGGCCGTGCCGGCCACGGGGGCCAAGCTCTCCCCCGCGTTCCCGCACCACCGCGTGCCCGGCGGTTCGGCTGGTGCCGAGGCGAACTGGGTCTCCTGGCAGGGGGAGGTCCTCGAATGCGCCATCTGGTGGGGGCCGCTGGTCGGCACCGTCGGACGAACGGCTCTCGTGATGCGGGCCGGGTCGGCCGCTGTCACCGTGACCGAGGCGGACGCCGCCGGGGCACCTCCTCCCCTGTCCGACGCGTCCCGGATCGGCACCCACCTGTACGAGGCGGACCGTGCGGTGATCCGCGCAGGCTTGACCGGCGCGCTCGCCCACACCGTCGGCGGAGGCGAGCTCGACGTAGGGGTCGGGTATGTCTCGTCGGACCAGCTCACCGACGTCCCCTGGGCCCACCGGTATGCGGTAGTCGAGTCGATGCCGTGGAACGCCAAGGCGGTCCGCGCCTGGCTGCGCGAGCGTGGGCTCGGCCGGCTGACCATCAAGAAACGTGGGGTGGCCCTGGACCCGGAGCTGGTCCGCACACAGCTGAAGGTCACGGGGGACGAGGCCGCGACCCTCGTCCTCACCAGAGTGGCCGGCCGCCCGCACGTGCTGGTCGTCCGGCTCGACTGACCCCCCGCTGGCCGCATACCGGGGTCGGCAGTAGACATCCTCAGGAAACTCCCAGGTGCGCCGGGTTGACTCTCCGCGCCGGAGACGGGGGAGTCTTCGGCCAGATCCTGCACGAAGGGACATCATGCAGCCCACCTATTCCGTCGACCCTGCCGCGCTCACAGCGGCGGCGCCGAAGTTCGACGCGCTCGCCGGCGACTGCCAGACGGTGGCCAAGGCCTCCCAGCAGCAGGCCTCGTCCCTGTGCGACTGCCTGGGCGACCCGTCGGTCGTCACGGCCGTCGGCTCGGCCGTCATGGAGCTCGTCAACGAGCTGCACCTCGTCTACGGGGGCCTTGACCACCTGGCCGCCGGAGTCGTCGCGAGCGCCAGTGGGTACTCCACCACCGAGGAGTCGGCCGCCGCCCGATACGGACGCACAGCCGCCGGGGTACCCCTTGCTGGCTAGCGACGGCGGGGGTGGCGGGGGCGGGTCGCCTTTTACCCCGCCACCGGGCAACCCCGCGGGCATCCATGCTGCGGCGACGGCCCTGGCGACCCAGGCGACCGCGATCGGCGACCTGGCCGCCGAGACCCACAAGCGCGGTGACGCGACGACGTCGGCCGCCCAGTGGCAGGGAGACTCCGCGACCGCCTTCACCGGAGTCGTCTCCGCAGTGAGCAGCGTCGCCGACAAGGCCGAGGCGCCGACGAACTCGCTGGTCGGCGTCATCCACACCTACGCCGACGCTCTCGACACCGCGCAGAAGAAGATCGCTGCTGCGGCCGCGGCTTATACGACGGCCCAGACAAAGGCCAATGACGTCGCCGACAAGGTCAACGCCAACCCGAACCGCACCCAGGCCGACGTCGACGCAGCGAACACGACCGTCCAGGGCTACCAGAAGACGATGACCGGCGCCGAGGACGACGTCACGAGCGCGTGGAAGGTCTTCTACGCCGCGCGGGACCAGGCGGTCAAGGATGCGTCCGGTTTTGGTGGCGACCTTCATGCAGGCGCCGACGGTGCGAGCTCGCTGGAGACCCTGAAGGGGGTCAACGAGAAGTTCCACGCCGTATGGGACCTGAGCCCCGCCGACTACCAGATCGGCAAGAAGCTCGAGGAGGCGGCCAGCGCCCTGCCTGGCATCAGCAAGGACGCCGCCTCGGCGCAGGCGGCCGCCGAGGCGATGTCCAGCCGGGTCAGCGCCCTTCAGGCCCTCAAGGACGCTGGTTTCGCGACCGACGCCAACATCGCGGAGCTCGCGGAGCTGAGCAAGACCGCAGACGCCGCCGCGGCGAGCGCCTCGTCGCTCGCCAAGGGCGCGGGTGAGCTGTCCTTGTTCACCAAAGGAATGACCGGGCTCAAGTTCGGGCTGGGCGGAACCGCCATCATCGGCGACGTCTTCACGATCATCTCGCCCGAAGACTCGGGCGCGATGGGCTGGGTCGACCGGGGGGCAGCTGCGACCAACGCGACCCTGGTCGGGGCCGACCTCGCCGTGACCGCGGGGGTGTTCGGGGCCGAGGCCACCATCCCGGTCGCCGGTGAGGTGCTCATGGTGGGCACAGCCGCATACCTGGCCGGTGACTACCTCTATCACCACTGGGCGCCGTTCAAGAACGTCTGCGACACCGTCGCCGACACCACTGTCTCCGTGGTGAAGGATGTGGGGCAGGGCGCCGAGGACTTCGGCAAGGGTGTGGCCAACGTCGCGTCGGACGTCTGGAACTCGATCTTCTGACATGAGAGCGATCCGGTGACGAAGGACGATGCGACCCAGCCGCCCGAGCCTGCGGCGGCGGTGCGGCGAAGTCATGCCGCCGAGGCCAGGTCCCTGGTCGTCGAGGCGCAGGTCAGCGGCCTCGTCCACCTCGCGAGACTGACTGACGCCGAGGAGCTGCTCCTCGGAGGCGGCTTGTGGGCGCTGTCCGACGTCGACGTGGTGACGCGGTGGGCGGCCCTGAGTCCGTCAGGTCGGGACGCCGTGCTCGTGGGCGCCCGCCGCTCGCTGCTCGCCCGGGGGGTGGCCACCGTCGACGAGCCAGCCGCTGGCGATGCGTCCGACCCGCGAGATGACGACGTGCTCGTCCCGTCGGCCGCGTTGGGGCTCGTCATGGCAGCCCGCGCCAACGCCACCTTCGTGGGCCTGACAGGGGGCCCCGAAGCGCATCCCGTCTCCGGCCCGCGCCTGTATGCGCTGGTTGACGACGAGGGGCTGCAGGGCCTCGTCGTCGAGGTCGCGGCCGGTGGCCAGCACGACTATCGGCTGTCCAGCCCCGAGCTCGCTGCCCGGGGTCTGACCGCCTGGGCACTTCGTCACCTTCAGGCGCCGAAGCCCGAGAACCGGCCGCCGATGCTGGTCGTCGAGCTGCTGCGACACCGCGAGGGCGAGACCATGATGATGGCCGGTGCGCTTGTCACCGCTCCGCGAGGGCTGCTGACGTTGGCCACTCGCGACTTCGACGGAGCCCGCGAGCGCACGGTTGCGGCCGGTGCCGAGGAGGTTGAACAGGCCCTGCTCACACTGCTGCTCGAGGCGGCGCAGCAGACCTCGCAGCCGGCCGACGCATGACTCAAGACCGACCCGCCCCGTCTGACGGCGCTGGGACGCTGGTCCAACACGGTGTCGGTCGCGTCGCTCCCAACGTCGTCGCCCTGGTCGTCGGCCTTGGCGTCCTCGCCTTCGCTGTGTATCTCAGGGTGGTCGACGGGCCCCTACTCGCCACCTGGCTGCTGCTCACAGCCTCCGCCGGATTCGTCGTGCTCGGCGGACTAGTCCCTCTGCTGGTCTGGCACGGCGTGCAGGTGCGAATCGACGACTCCGGAGTCCTGTTCGGCTCCACCAAGCGACGTCGACGGCCGCCAAACCCTTTTGGGGCGTTGCGGCAGCCCTACGCCACTCCGTGGGGCGCCTTCGCCAACGCGCACGTCATCGAGGGCCGCCCGGCCGTGAGAGCCATGCGCAAGGTGATCGCCCCGGCACTGCTTACCCGACGTAACGGCTTCTTTCCGCGCCGCGGTGCCACGGCCCACCTGTCCTTCCTGGTCAACCCGCACCACGTCACCTTGCCGTGGCAACGCGCGTACACCTCTGGGACGTGGACCATCAAGAGCCATCCCACCCCACTGGATCCCAGCATCATCTGGGTTTTCCCTATCCGCGACGTGGACGGGACGATCGCCGCGCTCCAGGCTCATGGCGTCGAGGTGGTCCGCGACGACAAACCAGCAGTTCCCCTTCCCTGGCCGGCCGACGCCCTCACCCCGCCACCCGGGGCGTGACCCCGGCGCAGCCGAACTGCGATGGCCGGTCAGGCGATCCGGCTCAGCGCGAGCCCACGGTCTCGAACCACAAGGAGGCATACCGCGGTCCGTCAACGGCAAGCGCCACGTCGACACTGACGGGCGCGAGGCCGTGCGGGTCGTGGCTCATGTCACCCGCCCAGCTGCGCCGGTCGACCACGGTGCGACCGCGCGACCAGGACCCGCCGAGCTCGACTCGTACGGGCAGCAGTTCGGTCAGCAGGGCGCCCCGGTCCACGACCGCGCAGACCGCCCCGGCGTCGCCGATCGTCGCGCTGTCGTTGTCGAACCGGTCGCACTGGAACTCGATGAGCCGGCCCGCGAGCTCGGCGCGGGCATGACCGCCTGCGATCAACGTGGCCGCCTGAGCCCGGGAGACGCGGGGCTCGTAGAAGACGTCCAGGCCGTACATCGTCAGCGGGATCCCCAACGCCGCCGCTGCGTCGAGGGTGATGGCCGCGGCCTCCGGGTCGTGGAGCACGTTGAACTCGGCCGACGCCGTGGCGTTCCCGACCGCAGCCGCCCCGCCCATGAACACGATCTCGCGGATGCCGCCGGCCACGTCCGGGAAGGTCCGAAGCAGCAGGGCGATGTTGGTCATCGGCGCCAGGGTCACGAGGGTGACCGGGTCGTCGACGGCGTCGGCGAACACGTCGCGAAGCAGCTCGACCGCGTGGCGTGGGTCCGTCCGTCGGGTCGAGGCGGGCCAGTCGAGATCGCCCATCCCGTCCTGCCCGTGGACGTGACGCGCGTCGACCGGCTCCTCCAGCAACGGCCGCGCGGCGCCGCGCGCCACGGGAACGTCAGCTCGGCCCGCGGCGTCGAGGACGGTCAGGGTGTTGCGGACGACGTCGTCGAGTCCGGCGTTGCCGCCCACGCAGGTGACCGCGCGCAGGTCCAGGTCGGGGTGGGTCGCGGCGAACAGCAGCGCGCACGCGTCGTCGACCCCGGTGTCGACGTCGAGCACCACGGGTCGAGACATGGGCGCAGCGTAGCGAGGGCTTGTCATAGCGTCGGTGCGTGCCCACGAACCTCAGTCGACGCCATACCCGGGTATGCGTCGTGGTGACGAGCGCCTGCGCCGTTGGTGTCCTGGTCGGCTGCAGCACGACGACATCGACATCGGTGACGTCGGGGACACCAGTGACGAGCACGTCGACCGACGGTCCGTCGGCAACGACCTCGAGGTCCTCGCCGCCCCCGACAACCGCTCCGCCGTCAACGTCCTCGGCTCCGACCGCCACCCCCTCGACCTCGGCAGCCGAGCCGACACAGTCGTGCGCCGAGACGCTGGTCAACCGGATGAGCCGAGAGCAGCGGGTCGGCCAGCTGTTCATGGTGGGCCTGTCGGCCGGTGCCGGCCCGTCGAGCCTCGATGCCATCCTGCGCGACCAGCACGTCGGCGGTGTGGTCCTACTCGGCACCTGGACCGGCTCGGCCTCGGTCGCTGCGGCCACGACGCATCTGCAGGAGGTGGCCAAAGCCTCCGCCGGTATCCGGGTCCTGGTCTCGGCCGACCAGGAGGGCGGGCAGGTCCAGCACCTCAGGGGCAACGGCTTCACCGGGGCGCCGGCCGCCCTCACCCAGGGGCGGGACCCGGCAGCGGCGGGCGGCACCGCGGCGCGTACCGGCCGTGAGCTCGCGGCCGCGGGCGTCAACGTCGACCTCGCACCGGTGGCCGACGTCGTAGCGGCGGGTTTCGCCCGTCAGAACGCGCCGATCGGTGCCTACCAGCGGGAGTTCGGCAACGACCCGGCGACGGTGTCTCGCGCCGTCACCGCCGTGGTCGCCGGACTCCAGGGGTCTGGGGTGAGCGCGACGCTCAAGCATTTCCCGGGGCTCGGACGGGTCACCGGCAACACGGACTTCACGACCGTCGGCACGACCGACGAGGTGACGACCGCGACCGACGCCTGGTTGCAGCCGTTCCGCGACGGGATCGCCGCCGGGGCCGACCTGGTGATGGTGTCCTCGGCGCTCTATCCCCGCATCGACCGGACGAACCGGGCGGTCTTCTCCACGGCCGTGATCGACGGCGTGCTGAGGGGGAACCTGGGTTACGCGGGTGTGGTCGTCACCGACGACGTCGGGGCCGCCAGAGCGGTCGCCGCGGTCCCGGTCGATGAGCGCGCCACCCGGTTCATCGCGGCTGGCGGCGACGTCGTCCTCACCGGCCTCGCCTCTACCGTGCCGCCGATGGCGACCGCGGTCAGCCAGAGGGTCGCTGACGACGCCACGTTTGCTGCCCAGGTCGACGCCTCGGTGCACCGGGTGATGGCCCTGAAGGTCAAGCGCGGCCTCGCCACCTGCAGCTGACGCATCCACCTCCACCTTCCGCCCGCCGCCCGATCTGATTCCGGCCCGCAACAACTGCGACACGTGGGAGTTGCAGTGGACGAAACGGCGAATCGCCCACCACAACTGCGACATACGAGAGTTGTTGTGGTCGGGGCGGAGCGAGCGGCGCGGGCCGCTCGAGGTAGGCCGGGCGTCAGTTGAGCTTCGCGGCGCACCCGGCTTCGCGCAGTGACGATGCGACCGAACTCATGGGTTACCGGGTTGTCGAGGCGTTCCCTGGCCCAAAACCGGACAACAAGCGAGTCCGGTGGAACACGACGTGAGTCCGGTCGGGGGCGCCAGCCGGTATGCCTCAGGCCTGGACCAGGGTCACCGGCATCGAGGAGTCGGCGGGCAGGTCCAGTCGGCTCGCGTCCCGGCCGCGCGCGACCATCTGGGCTCCGAGGGCCGCGACCATCGCCCCGTTGTCCGTGCAGAGGCCTGGGCGCGGAACCCGGAGTCGGACGCCCGCCATGTCGCAGCGTTCCTGCGCCATCGCCCGCAGCCGGGAGTTGGCAGCGACCCCGCCGCCGATCAGCAGGTCCTCGACGCCCTCGGCCCGGCAGGCGGCGACGGCCTTCCGGGTGAGCACGTCGACGACGGCCTCCTGGAAGCTCGCCGCGACGTCGGCCACCGGCACCGTCTCACCGGCCCGCTCGCGCAGCTGCACCCACCGGGACACCGCCGTCTTCAGCCCCGAGAACGAGAAGTCGAACCGGTGCCGTTCCATGTCCTTGCCTGCCGTGAGCCCGCGGGGGAAGTCGATAGCCACCGAGTTGCCTTCTCGCGCAACGCGATCGATGTGCGGACCGCCCGGGAACGGCAACCCGAGCACTCGGGCGACCTTGTCGAAAGCCTCCCCGGCAGCGTCGTCGATCGACGCCCCGAGCGGGCGGACGTCGCCTGTCACGTCGGTCACCAGCAACAGGCTGGAGTGTCCACCGGACACGAGCAGCGCCATCGTCGGCTCGGGCAGCGGACCGTGCTCGACCACGTCGACGGCAACGTGTGACGCGAGATGGTTCACGCCGTAGAGCGGCGTGCCCAGCCCGACCGCGAGTGCCTTGGCGGCCGCGACACCCACCACGAGCGCACCAAGGAGACCTGGCCCCGCGGTCACCGCGATCGCGTCGAGGTCGGCCAACCGGACCCCGGACTCGCGGCAGGCGCGTTCGATCGTCGGCACCATCGCGTCGAGGTGGGCGCGGCTCGCGACCTCGGGAACCACGCCTCCGAACCGGGCGTGTTCGTCGACGCTGCTCGCGACCGCGTCGACGAGCAGCGTGCGGCCCCGGACAATGCCGACACCCGTCTCGTCGCACGACGTCTCGATACCGAGGACCAGTGGCTCGTCACTCATCGCTGCTCATCCCTGCCCACCCTGCTCACGCTGCTCTTGTCGTCCGGTGCCAGAGCCAACCGCATCACCAGCGCATCGGTACTGCCCGCCCCAACGCCGGCAGCACCCGCAACCACAGGCGGGCCCGCGGGCCGGTAGTAGTGCCGGCGCACTGCGACCTGCTCGAAACCCTGCCGGGCGTACAGGCGTACCGCTGCCGCATTGTCCGCACGCACCTCCAGCAGCACCGCTTCGGCGTTCGTGGCTGCGGCGCGTCGGACCAGCTCGGCGACCAGTCTGTCCCCCAGACCCGCTCCGCGTCGGGACGGCACCACCGCGAGCGTCATCACATCGGCCACCTCCCCGCCGTGGTCCAGCCCGGCGTACCCGGCCAACGTGTCGTCCCCGTCGACCAGCGCCAGGTACTCGCGCCGCGGTCGACCCGCCAGCTCGGCCCACCACGTCGCCTCGCTCCACGCTTCCGGCCCGAACAGCTCGGTCTCGATGTCAGCGAGGCGGGGGATGTCGCGCCAGGTCACCGGCCGGAGGGTGACAGGCGCGATCCCCGCGTCGGCCTGAGCCACGTCTCGGACATTCATCCGAGGACCGACTTCACGAAGAACGAGGTCGCCGCGTCCGGCCGTCTCAGGTAGAAGACCGCCGTCTCGTCCAGCGCCTCCCCGGCAGCGAGCCGTCGCACTGTCAGGTCGGCGAGCGACGCGGCAGACACATCCAGCGGACCTGCCGGCGGCGTGACCGGGAGCAGGTCGGGATAGAGCAGGGGGCCGCGGCCGACCGTAACGAGCGCACGCACGTCGACGGGCAGGTCCGCGGGCCGGGTCACCGCGGGTTCGCTGCGGCGCTCCGTGCCGGCCGACGAGACCGCATACCGAGCCCAGTAGACCTCCTTGCGACGCGCGTCGGTGGCGACGAGCAGCTCGGGGCCGTCGACGGCGGCGATCGTCCAGGCCTGGTGGGCGAGGGCGTCGAGGCTGCAGATCCCGTGCAGCCGGGCACCGGTCGCGAGCGCGAGGACGCGGGCGGTCACCACGCCCGCCCGCAGCCCGGTGAAGGGACCGGGCCCGAGCCCGCAGACCACGTCGGTGAGGTCGGACGCTCGCACTCCCGCCTCGGTCAGCACCCGTTCGACACCCGGGGCCAGCTGCTCGGCGTGAGCCCGGGCGTCCAGCGTGGTCGACTCGGCGAGCACGCGAGCGCCGTCGTGCAGCGCCACGGTGATCGCCGTCGTCGAGGTGTCGAGGGCGAGCAGCAGCACCCCCGCAGGCTATCCGGGCCCGTCGCGCCCGTGACTGCCGCTCGCGAGCGCCGTGAGACCCGGCTCGCGCAACCACCGCTCACCCACCGCCGCGATCGTCGCGACGCGCGTCTGGTCCCCCGTGAGCGTCACCTCGAGGTGCTCCGCGGCCAACCGCTCCGCGACGCCATGGCCCCACTCGACGACGGTCACGCTGGCGTCGACGTCCGCGTCGAGGTCGAGGTCGTCGAGCTCGACGACACCACCGAGCCGGTATGCGTCGACGTGAACGAGCGCGGGGCCCCCGGTCAGCGACGGGTGGACCCGCGCGATGACGAACGTGGGTGACGTCACTGCGCCCCGGACACCGAGGCCCTCCCCCAGTCCTTGGGTCAACGTGGTCTTGCCCGCGCCCAGGCCGCCGGTCAACACGACGAGGTCGCCCGCGCGCAGCACTCGTCCCAGCCGGACGCCGAGCGCCCGGGTCGCCTCCGTGTCCGGCAGCTCAACCGTGGTCACCGCACGCACCGGCGGTCAGGACGCCTTGCCGCGAGTGCGTCGGTCGGCCCGCTCAGTGACCTGTTCGGCCTGCTCCGCGACCCGCCTGGCCACCCGTTCGGCTCCGTCTGTCACCCGGTCGACCACCCGTTCGGCACCCTCGGCCACCCGTTCCGCGCCCTGGGTGACCCGGTCGGCCCGGTCCGCGCGACGCTCGACCCGCTCCTCGTGAGCACGGTTGGCGTCCCGCTTCAGCCCGCGATCGATCCGGCGCCGCTTGTCGACGTCGGTGACCACCCGGCGCACCCGCGGGCGATCTGCGGGCGGCGGCGCGTCACCGGTGTGCGCGCGGACCGCGCGTTCGAGCGTCGCTTCGAGCTGCTGGTTCAGCAGGTCTGGGTGCTCGAGCATGATGACGTGGCCGGCGTCCCGGACGATGACGTGCTGGGCCGCCGGCAGCGC
>JALYVC010000325.1 GCA_030853445.1 Actinomycetota bacterium
GACTGGCGCCACGGCGACACCGTCGGCCCGGTCTCGCTCGAGGCCACCCGCGCCGTGCGCGAGCCCGGCACCGAGGTCAGCGCCACCGAGATCGGCGGCAAGGCCCGCGGGCCGCGCGGACGGTGGGCGATCGGCCTGCACCGTGTGCGGCGCCCCGTGCCCGAGCACCTGGGCGAGGGCGCCCCGGAGTCGAGCGACGTCACCACGACCAACGAGAGCACCGACGGCCCGGGGAAGGAGCCCCGCGCACCGTCCCGGTGACCCGGCGCACACCGGGACGGCTACCCCGGGAGGGCGTGGGCGGCATACCATCGAGCGTTGGCACTAAGCGCCCGCTTAGTGACCGACCACCGACACCGTCGTCCGAGGAGGACCCCCCGTGACCGAAGCCGTCATCGTCTCGACCGCCCGCACGCCCATCGGGCGCGCGTTCAAGGGATCGCTGAAGGACATCCGTCCCGACGACCTGTCTGCGCAGGTCCTCAGGGCCGCGCTCGACAAGCTGCCGGGCCTCGACCCCAGCGACATCGACGACCTCTACTGGGGTTGCGCCGAGCCCTCCGGCCGCCACGGCTCCAACCTCGCGCGCGTCGTCGCGGTCCTGGCCGGCTACGACCAGCTCCCGGGCGCCACGGTCAACCGCTTCTGCTCCTCCAGCGTGCAGACCACGCGGATGGCCTACCACGCCATCAAGGCCGGTGAGGGTGACGTCTTCCTCTCCGGTGGGGTCGAGTGCGTCTCGCAGTACATCGGCTTCGCCGGGGCCGGCGGCGCCGTGGCCGACACCAAGAACCCTGCTTTCGCCGAGTCCGTGGCCCGCACCGCCGCCACCGCCGCCAGCAACGCGACCTGGACCGACCCCCGCCTCGACGGGCTGCTGCCCGACGTCTACATCGCCATGGGCCAGACCGCCGAAAACGTCGCCACCTCGCGCGGCATCTCTCGCCTGCGTCAGGACGAGTGGGGCGTCTCGAGCCAGAACCGCGCGGAGAGGGCCATCGCGAACGGCTTCTTCACCGACGAGATCACCCCGGTGACCCTGCCCGACGGCACCGTCGTCAGCAAGGACGACGGCCCCCGCGCGGGCGTCACGCTCGAGGCCGTCCAGGGCCTCAACCCCGTCTTCCGCCCCGACGGAACCGTGACGGCCGGCAACTGCTGCCCGCTCAACGACGGCGCCGCCGCCGTCGTGGTCATGAGCGACAGCAAGGCCAAGGCCCTGGGCCTGACGCCGCTCGCCCGCGTCGTCTCCACCGGAGTCTCGGCCCTCTCGCCCGAGATCATGGGGCTCGGCCCCATCGAGAGCACCCGGCAGGCTCTCGCCCGCGCGGGCATGACCATCGCCGACCTCGACCTCTACGAGATCAACGAGGCCTTCGCCGCGCAGGTGCTGGGCAGCGCCGACGAGCTGGGCATGGACTTCGACAAGCTCAACGTCAACGGCGGCGCGATCGCCCTCGGCCACCCCTTCGGCTCGACCGGCGCCCGCATTACCACGACGCTGCTGCACAACCTGCAGGAGCGTGACGGGACCTTCGGTCTCGAGACGATGTGCGTCGGAGGCGGCCAGGGCATGGCCATCATCTACGAGCGCCTCAGCTGAGACGACCCCGCACGACGCAGGGCCCCTGTACCTGTCCCTCCCTGTCGCTGTTCTGCCCCCACCCCCACGTCGTCCTGTTGAGCCCACAGCGCCCGAATCCCCCTTCTGCGAGCCAGATTCGGGCGCAACAGGGCGACGTGGAAGGGGACGGGGGGCGCATGGTCCGCCTGGTTGTCCTGGGTGACGACCAGCTCCACCGCGGCACCCGACGGGCCGGCCCTGCAGCAGTCGCTCCAGGTGCCGAGACGGGTCATCGCCTGCGCCGTCCGCAGCGCCGTCGCCCGCGAGGACGCCGCCGCCCGCGTGCACCGGAACACGTCGTCAGGGCGCACCCGACCGCGCTTGAAGCATCAGCACCGTGCTCGGCGTCACGGGTGCCGGGATGGCCCTGATGCCCGGTGGCGAGGGGCCGGTCGTCGCCGCTGTGCGGGCTTGACGGTCACGCCGCACGGTCGGCTGAGGGTTGTCCGGCGACGGTGGCCCGCGGCGTGGGGGTGACCAGCACCTGCGCCGTCCATGGTGCCAGCGTCTCCCGGTAGGTCGCGGTGGCGCCGGCCACGTGCAGCGGCTCGGTGACACCGTGGCGCAGGGTGGTCCCGGCGAGGGCCGTCAGCCCCCGCGGGTCGCTCATCGTGGTGGTCGCCGCGAGACCCGGCGCACCCGGTACGGCGAGCTGCACCGTCACCCGTACGCCGCTCTCGTTCTCCAGCAGCACCCCGGTGCGGCCGTCGGTCCGGGCGACGGCGTGCACCCGCAACGACGAGCTCGACGACGACGTGCGCAGCAGCGGGCCGAGCCCCACGTCGTGCGCGAGCAGGAGACCCGCGTACAGCGGCTGGGCGCGCACGGTCCTGCCTCCGGCCGGGAGACAGATCGGTGAGTAGTACCTGCACCCGGCGGCTGTGACGAGCCCGTGGAAGTTCAGCCCCTGGGCCCCGAGACCCAGCACCGTGAAGACGTCGTCGGCGCCCCAGAGGGCCGAGGCGTAGCTGTCACTGAGACCGGGGATGCCTCGGCAGGCGGCCGAGTTGGTCTCGTCGACGCGGAACGACATCCCGTGCGCGCGGGCCGTCGACACCGTCTTCGCGAGCTGGGAGCCCTCGATGACCTGGGCCGCGGGGCCGAGCAGGGTGGGGGCGAGCACCCACCCCACGGGGCAGCTGGCCATCGGGTAGAAGTGCGTCGTCGCCATCGAGGCGAGGCCGCTCAGGGCGTCGGTCCACCGCGACATGAACGTGGCGCGTGAGGAGTCGGGGCCCACCAGGGGGACCCGGGGGGCGGCCGCGTGCACGACCTGGAGGCAGGCCTTGTCCTGCGCGATGAGCTGGGTCAGCCCCCACCCGCGCGCCCGGTATCCGGCCGAGACGAACCCACCCGCTTCGTTGCCGCACGCGATGCCCACCAGCCGTGAGCCGAGCACTGCGACGCCGCGCCGGGCGTCGGCCTGCGCGACGGCCGCCGAGTAGTGGCCGAGGTCCTCGGTGATCATGACCGACCACCCGGAGGCCCGCAGCACGGCCTGGAGACCACGCAGCGTCGCGATGGGGGTGACGGTGGCTGGCGGCTGGTCGGCGCTGTCGCCCCCGACCCGCAGGAGCGAGGGCCCGAGGGCCTTCAGGAGGGGCGCGATGCCGTCGGCGAGGGCCAGCCCGGGTTCGCCGAGGTTCGAGGTCTCGACGGAGAGACCGATCGAGTCGGGGCGGACGGCTCCGCCTGCTCTCGTGGCCGACACGACCACGGCGAGAAGGGTCGTGCCGACGGTCGAGGCGCTGCCGCTCGGGGCGCCGCTCCCGGTGACCGACCGGCCCTCAGCCCGAGGCAGCAAGGCGGTGAGGGCGATGCCCGTCACCGCGAGGAGGAGCATCCCCAGGGGCACCGAGCGCTTCATCAGCATGCAGCGTGAACGCGACCTCCTGGGGGCCAGTTCCCCGCCGCACCGCACCCCGGTGAAGTCACAGTGAACGCCGGTGGTGCGTGAGGCGTTCGTGCAGACCCGGCGCACCGACGGCACAGGCGTCGTACAGCAGCACGGTCAGCTGGTGGGGCACGACAGCCAGGCCGAGGTCGGGCACCGGCCCGGCACCGGGAGCCGACTGCGCCGCGAGGTCGTCGAGCAGCACCCGCACGAGGGGCATCCGTGACTGCGCGGTCTCGAGCGGCAGCCGGTCCCACCGCGCGACCACCCGACGCAGCTCCGCCGAGACCTCCTGCGGGAGCGGCGATCTCGGCGGAGAGCTGGTCATGCTGGGGCTGTGGTCAGTCGCGCAGCCGCGCGAGCAGCCGGACGATCTCGATGTAGAGCCACACGAGGCTGACGATGAGCCCGTGGGCCAGCAGCCAGGAGTACTTCTCGGGCACCTGCATGCGCACGGCCGAGTCGATGCTGTCGAAGTCGATCGCCAGCGAGTACGACGCGAGGCCGACGCCGAGGATCGAGATCCCGATGCCCATGATCCCCGAGCCGCCGAAGCCCCAGCCGCTGGTCCATCCGGCGAAGAGGCCGACGACGTTGACCAGGCTGAAGAGCAGGTAGCCCATGGCGGCCATGCCGAAGATGCGGCGCGACTTGCTCGTGACCTTGATGAGTCCGAACTTGTAACCGAGGAACATGCCCGCGAAGGTCGCCAGGGTCGCGACGACGGCGGTGGGGACGATGCCGGCATACTGCGGGGTCTGCTCGATTACCCGGCTGAAGGCCCCGAGGAACGCGCCCTCGAGCGCCGAGTAGAGCACGATGAGCGGCACGCTCACGCTCTTCATGAAGGCGATGGCGATACCCACGCCGAGGCCGAGCAGCATGCCACCGATCCAGACGGGCATGGTCAGCTCGGGGCTGCTCTGCGTGACGAACCACGAGACGGCGGCGCTCGCGAGCACGAGGACGAAGAGCCCGAGGGTCTTCATCACGACGTCGTCGAGGGTCAGGCGCCCGGTCTCCCGGGGGCTGGCCGACGGCCCTTTGTACATGGTGTCGAGGTCCTGCGGAGACATCGGACCGGGCTGACCGGGGTAGGCGCCCGTCGCGGCACCGCCGCGGCCGAACCCTGCATACCCCTCGCTCTTGACCTTCTTCTCGAACCGCGAGAACACCGGGTTGTTGCCGGCCATCGCTTCTCCTACTTCCGCCTGCTCGGGTGCTCTGATCGAGCACTCTCATCCAGATCTACGTACGGGGAGGGCGTGGTGTTCCCGCCCACCGTGAGCACTGCGTCTCACGGTGGGCAGCGGAAGCAGCCCCGGCGGTCAGCCGGCTGCCTCGTTGGCCTCACGGTGCAGCCGCGCCAGCTCGACGTAGGCGACCCCGTTGGCGCGCACCGCGGCCACACCGTCGTCGTCGAGCTCGCGCCGCACCTTGCCCGGCACCCCGGCCACCAGCGAGCGCGGAGGCACCTGCATCCCCTCCGGGACGACCGCGCCGGCGGCGATGAGACAGTCGTCGCCGATGACGGCGCCGTTGAGCACGGTCGCGCTCATGCCCACCAGCGTGCCGTCACCGACCGTGCAGCCGTGCAGCACGGCACCGTGACCGACCGACACCCCGCGCCCGATTGTCGTCGGGAAGCCGGCGTCGGTGTGCACGACCACACCGTCCTGCAGGTTGCTTCCCGACCCCACGACGATGGGCTCGAGCTCGGCGCGCAGCACGGCGCCGTACCAGAGCGACGAGTCGGCCTCGAGCCGCACGTGGCCGATGACATGGGTGCCCGGCGCCACCCAGGCGGCAGGGTCGACGGAGGGCGTGTGGTCCTGGAACGGGAGCAGCATCGCTCTCCTCCTCGGTGGGTGGGGTGGTCGGGTGGCGGGTGCCCCCGACGAGACTCGAACTCGCAACCCAGCGATTTTAAGTCGCCTGCCTCTGCCGGTTGGGCTACGGGGGCGGGCCAACTCTAGGCGCTGGCAGGCCCTGCCGACGGGGGCCGGGTGGCACGCTGGGGTCATGATCGACCACCTGGGGGTGCAGGCCACCGACGTCGAGGCATCCCTGTCCTTCTACCTGACCGTCTTCGCGCCGATCGGGATGCGTGAGGCGATGCGCTATCCCACCGGCGACCAGCCGGTTGTCGGGATCGCGGGTGCCGACGGCTTCCCGCACTTCTGGCTCAGCGGTGCGCCGCCCGGCACGAGGCACGAGGCCCACATCGCCTTCACCGCCCCCGACCGCGCCGCGGTCGACGCGGTGCACTCGGCCGCGGTGGCCGGCGGCTTCGAGGTGCTGCACCCGCCGCGGGTCTTCCCGGAGTACCACCCGGGCTACTACGCCACCTTCGTGCGCGACCTCGACGGCAACAACGTCGAGGCGGTTCACCACACCCTCGGGCCCACCTGAGGGGTGGGCCGCAGGCGCTCGCGTTTGGGTAGCCAGAGAATCACCTCAAGTAGCCGAGGTTGAGGTGATTCTTTGGCTACCCGAACGGGCGCGCTCGTGGGCGGGACACTCAGAGGTACGTGCGCCGCGGGTGCACCGCGCCCGGCCCGGCCACCCGGTCGAGGAAGAGCAGCCCGTCGGTGTGGTCGACCTCGTGCTGCAGGGCCACGGCCTCGAAGGCGTCGGTGACGACCTCGACCCACTCCCCCGTGACCGGCAGCTGCCCGCGCACGGTCAAACGGCGGGCCCGGGCCACGTCGCCCGTGAGGTCGGGCACCGACAGGCAGCCCTCTCGGCCCTTCTCGCGCCGGGATGCCGCGACGACCTCGGCGTTGGCGAGCACGAAGACGCCGTGGCAGGTGCGCGTCTTCGCATGGCCCGTCACGTCGAGGGAGAAGAGCCGCCAGGCGACGCCGACCTGCTGGGCGGCCAGTCCGACGCACCCGGGCGACACCTCCTGGGTGGCCAGGAGGTCGGCCGCGACCTGCACCACGTCGCCGGCCGTGGGGTCGACGAGCTCACCCGGCCGTGACAGGACGGGGTCGGGGGCCTGCACGACCGTGAGCACGCGCCCGGCCGGCAGGACAGGCATCGTCCACGTCGGGGCCGTGCACCCCGGC
Source organism: Actinomycetota bacterium (assembly GCA_030853445.1). GTDB lineage: Bacteria > Actinomycetota > Actinomycetes > Actinomycetales > Dermatophilaceae > Lapillicoccus. The sequence continues at coordinate 6,590 of JALYVC010000325.1, forward strand.
TCGAGCGGCGTGCTGGGACGGTCGGTCACAGCAGGTCGTCGTCGACCGCATCGAGGTGCACGTCGACCCCGAGGCTGCCGGCGGCCTCGGCGAGGTCGTGCTCGAGCCGGGCCGGCGTGACGTGGGCCGGCAGCACGAGCTCGGCGGTGAGCACGTAGAGACCGCGCGAGAGCCGGGTGCCGAGGTCGACGATCGTGGCACCGTGGTCGGCGACGACCCGGGTGACGGCTGCGACGATGCCGGGACGGTCGGCCCCGTGCACCCGCAGCGTGAACG
>JALYVC010000347.1 GCA_030853445.1 Actinomycetota bacterium
CGCCGAGGCCGCGTCGTGGCCCCTGCCGGCCCGCCCCGAGCCGGGTCGGAAGAGGGCTCACCCGACCCCGAAGCGCCCGGGAGCCCCGCGTGACCTTCCCGGTTTGGTGGCACGCCACCGGGCCCGGTACTCTGGATCCTCGGTGCGCCCACCGATCTGTGCCCCGTTCCTCCCAGTCCCGACGCCGACTCCCTGAGCTGACGTCGACGGGCTGTCGGAAACGGCGCTACGTGACGGTCCACGAGAGCGTGCACCACCAAGACAGCAACGGTCACCACCGGTGACCGACAGAAGGAAGTGAGCTCGACGTGTACGCGATTGTTCGCGCTGGTGGTCGTCAGGAGAAGGTTTCCGTCGGCGACGTCCTCATCATCGACAAGGTCCGCGGTGAGGCCGGCGACAGCATCGACCTCACGCCGCTGCTGCTGGTCGACGGGTCGACCGTGACCTCCGACGCCGGCAAGCTGGCCCAGGTCAAGGTGACCGCAGAGGTCGTCAAGCCGGCCAAGGGCCCCAAGATCACCATCATGAAGTTCAAGAACAAGACGGGCTACCGCAAGCGCCAGGGACACCGTCAGCACCTGACCCAGGTCAAGATCACCGGCATCACCGGCTGATCCGGCCCACACCGCGACTTCTTCGACAGATACAAGGCAGGCACTGACATGGCACACAAGAAGGGCGCGTCCTCGACCCGCAACGGTCGCGACTCCAACGCCCAGTTCCTCGGCGTCAAGCGCTTCGGCGGTCAGCTCGTTAACGCGGGCGAGATCATCGTGCGCCAGCGCGGCACGCACTTCCACCCCGGGATGGGGGTGGGGCGAGGCAAGGACGACACGCTGTTCGCCCTCGTCGCCGGAGCCGTCAAGTTCGGCCAGAAGCGTGGCCGCAAGACGGTCAACATCGAGCAGCCGGTGCTGGTGAGCACGGAGGCCTGAGCCTCCGACCAGCGTTCTGCGTGCACACGTGAGGGGGCGGGCCGCACGGTCCGCCCCCTCACGCGTGCCCCGGCACCGAGCACCACCAGCCCGGCCAGGCTCGCCAGCACGTCGCACGACGCCCCGGGGGCGCACCCCCCGCTACGGTTGAGACGAGGCCCCACCGGCCTCACGGAAGGAGTACCCATGGCGACGACGTTCGTCGACCGGGTCGTGCTCCACGTGAGCGCCGGTCACGGCGGCCACGGGGTGGCCTCGGTCAAGCGTGAGAAGTTCAAGCCCCTCGGCGGGCCCGACGGCGGCAACGGCGGTCGGGGCGGCTCGGTCGTCCTGCGGGTCGACCCGCAGGAGACCACCCTGCTCGACTACCACCGCCACCCGCACCGAGCCGCCGGGCACGGCAAGCCGGGTGCCGGTGACGAGCGCAACGGCGCCGACGGTGGTGACCTCGTGCTCTCCGTACCCGACGGCACGGTCGTCAAGGACGCCGAGGGCCGCATCGTCATCGACCTCGTCGGCGCCGGCAGCGAGCACGTCATCGCCCGGGGCGGGCGCGGCGGTCTGGGCAACAGGGCCCTGTCCTCGCCGCGGCGCAGGGCGCCCGGGTTCGCGCTGCTGGGCGAGCCCGGTGACACCCTCGACGTCGTCCTCGAGCTGAAGTCGCTCGCCGACGTCGCCCTCATCGGCTTCCCGTCGGCCGGCAAGTCGTCACTGGTGTCGGTCATGTCGGCTGCCCGGCCCAAGATCGCCGACTACCCCTTCACGACCCTGGTCCCCAACCTCGGTGTGGTCACCGCCGGCGACCAGCGCTTCACGGTGGCCGACGTGCCCGGGCTGATCCCCGGGGCCCACGAGGGCCGCGGTCTCGGCCTGGAGTTCCTGCGGCACGTCGAGCGCTGCTCCGTGCTCGTCCACGTGGTCGACTGCGCGACCCTCGAGCCGGGCCGCGACCCGATGACCGACCTCGACGTCATCGAGAACGAACTGTCGCTCTACGTCCCCGACGCCGACCTCGGTGGTCGGCCGCTGGCGGAGCGCACCCGGGTGGTCGTGCTCAACAAGGCCGACGTCCCTGAGGCGCTCGAGCTGGCCGAGCTGGTCAAGGGTGACCTCGAGGCCCGCGGGCTCGAGGTGCACATCGTCTCGGCGGTGGCCCGCACCGGCCTGCGCGAGCTCACCTTCGCCCTGTCCCGCCTGGTGCTCCAGGCCCGGGCCGACGCCCCCGTCGTCACCCCGCGCCGCGTCATCCTGCGCCCGCGCGCCGTCGACGACAGCGGCTTCGAGATCCGCCGCGAGGAGACCCCTGACGGCCCGGCCTACCGCGTGGTGGGCGAGCGGCCGACCCGGTGGGTGCGCCAGACCGACTTCTCCAACGACGAGGCCGTGGGTTACCTGGCCGACCGGCTCGGCCGGCTCGGCGTCGAGCAGGCGCTGCTGAAGTCGGGCGCCGTCGCCGGTGACACCGTGCTCATCGGGGCGTCCGACGACGCGGTCGTCTTCGACTGGGAGCCGACGATGGTCACCGGCGCCGAGCTGCTGGGCCAGCGCGGCACCGACCTGCGCCTCGACCCGAGCTCGCGCCCCACCGCGCACGAGAAGCGCGAGGCCGCACGCGACCGCTACGTCGCCCGGCAACGCACCCAGTCCGAGCTCGAGGCCGAGCGCCAGTCCGGCCACTGGGCCACGGCCGATGGCCGCGAGGACCGGTTCGACGAGTCACCGACCGTCTCCGAGGCCAACCCCGAGGCCTGAGGCGCTGACGCTCCACACCGGGCCCCACCACCCCACCCCGTCGCTTGTTGCTCCCGAGGTGATGTTCTCTGGCTTGTCAGACCACCCTCACGAGGGCGCGTCAGGAGCAACAAGCCGACGTGGTGGGTGGGCTGGATCTGGACCGGGGAGGGGGCTCCGGGGTGGAAACCCTAGACTCGGTGACCGTGGCCCGGTCCGTGATCCAGCAGGCGAAGCGGCTCGTCGTCAAGGTCGGGTCGTCGTCGCTGACCGGCGCCGACGGGCACCTCGACCCGGCCCGGCTGGGGAGCCTCGTCGACGCCGTGGCATCTCGGTGCGCGGCCGGCGACTCCGTCGTCCTGGTCTCGTCGGGGGCGATCGCGGCCGGTCTCGGGCCGCTCGGCCTCCCTACGCGCCCACGTGACCTCGCCACCCAGCAGGCCGCTGCGAGCGTCGGCCAGGGCGCCCTCGTCGCGGCCTACCAGGCGGCCTTCGCCACCCACGGGCTCACGGTCGGGCAGGTCCTGCTGACCGCCGACGACGTCACTCGGCGCACCCACTACGCCAATGCCCGACGCACGCTCGACCGCCTCCTCGACCTCGGGACCGTGCCGGTCGTCAACGAGAACGACACCGTCGCTACGCAGGAGATCCGCTTCGGAGACAACGACCGGCTGGCTGCGCTCGTCGCTCACCTCGTCCACGCCGACGCCCTGGTGCTGCTCTCCGACGTCGACGCCCTCTACGACGGGCCGCCCTCGCGCCCCGGCTCGACCCGCATCCCCGTGGTCGCCGGCCCCGCCGACCTCGACGGCGTGGTCATCAAGGGCTCGGGCAGCAAGGTCGGCACCGGGGGGATGACGACCAAGGTCGAGGCCGCAGCCATCGCGACCGCGGCCGGTATCACCACCGTGCTCACGTCGGCCGAGCAGGCGTATGCCGCCCTCGCCGGTGACGAGGTCGGTACCCTCTTCCTCCCCACCGGCTCGAGGCGGCCGTCGCGTCTGCTGTGGCTCGCCCACGCCACGACCCCCCACGGTCGTCTCGTGCTCGATGCCGGCGCCGTCGCGGCAGTCGTCGAACGACGCACGTCGTTGCTGCCGGCGGGGATCACGGCGGTGGAGGGCCGCTTCCTCGGGGGTGACCCGGTCGACCTCGTCGGCCCCGACGGGCGCCCTCGGGCCCGAGGCCTGGTCAACTACTCCTCCGACGAGCTCCCGGCCCTGCTCGGCCGCTCGACGAAGGCGCTGGCGCGTGAGCTGGGGCAGCAGTACGAACGCGAGGTCGTGCACCGCGACGACCTCGTCCTGCTCTGACTCCTGCCCTCACGCCGGCTGTTGCGCCCGAAGGGACCGAGTGTGCGCGGTCGGGGGCTGGTTCGGGCAGCTCCGGAGCGACAAGCGGACGTGGGGGGACGCGTGGAGACGCGGACCGGCACGCGGACCACCGCCGGGGGTGGTTGACTGATCCCTCCTGCCCTACTCAGCGGTAACCGGAGGTGTCGTGCGCGTCGCCCTGCTGTCGTACCGCAGCAAGGAGCACTGCGGCGGCCAGGGCGTCTACGTCCGCCACCTCAGCCGCGCCCTTGCCGACCTCGGGCACGAGGTCGACGTCCTCAGCGGCCAGCCCTACCCCGAGCGCCTCGACCCTCGGGTGCGGCTGGTCAAGGTGCCGAGCCTCGACCTCTACCGCGAGCCCGACCCCTTCCGCACGCCGCGCCTGTCCGAGCTGCAGAGCGTCGCCGACGTCGTGGAGTACGCCACGATGCTCACCGGCTGCTTCGCCGAGCCGCTTGGCTTCAGCCTGCGCGCCGCGCAGCTCCTGCGTCGGCACCCTGACCGGTATGACGTCGTGCACGACAACCAGAGCCTCGGCTACGGGCTGCTCGCCATCGCCCGTCGAGGGATGCCCCTCGTCGCGACGCTGCACCACCCGATCAGCCGCGACCGGCGCGTGGACCTCGACGAGGCGCCCACCCGCCGGCGCCGCATCGCCCTACGGCGCTGGTACGCCTTCGTGACCATGCAGGCCCAGGTGGCGCGCCGCATCCCGGTGCTGCTGGGCGTCTCGGACGCGGCTGCGGCCGACGCCACCGACGACTTCGGCCTCGCCGAGGGGCAGATCCGGGTGGTGCCGCTCGGCGTCGACACCGACCTGCTCGCGCCGGCGGGGGAGCGGGTGCCGGGCCGGATCGTCGCCGTGGCCAGCGCCGACCGCCCGCTCAAGGGCGTCGTGCACCTGCTCGAGGCGGTGGCCAAGCTGCGCACCGAGCGTGACGTCGAGCTCGTGGTGGTCGGAAGGCCCAAGCCGGGCGGTACGGCGGCCGCCGCCATCGACCGCCTCGGGATTGCCGATGCGGTCCGCTTCACCACCGGACTGGCCGAGTCGGCCCTGGTTGAGCTGTTCGGCTCGGCCGAGGTCGCAGTGGTTCCGAGCCTCTACGAGGGCTTCAGCCTGCCGGCGATCGAGGCCCTGGCCTGCGCGACCCCGCTGGTCGCGACCACCGCCGGTGCACTGCCTGAGGTCGTCGGCCCCGACGGCGTCAGCGC
>JALYVC010000362.1 GCA_030853445.1 Actinomycetota bacterium
GCCACGAGGTGATCTCGATGCCGGTGAGGATCCGCACCGTGGGTGACGCCGTCGGTGCGGCCGCCGACCTCGCCGCGATCGCCGACGACGAGACCGGGGCCGCCACCGGCGAGCGCGACGCGGCTGAGAGGACGCACCTGCTCGAGACCCTTGGGGCCGACCCATCGGCGCGCACCCAGCCTCCGCACGTGCGCTCGCAGGTGGTCGCCCTCGAGAAGGAGCAGAAGGCGCGGGCCACGCGGTCGGCCCGCGACGTCGTCGACCGCTCGCTGCTCGACCTGCTGTCGGTCTACCGCGACGCGCTGGTGCTCCATCTCGACAGCCGGGTGGGTCTGGTCAACGAGGACAGCCTCGACGTCGTGCGCGCGCTCGCAGCATCCGTCTCGCCCGAGCAGCTGCTCGTCGCCATGGACGCGATCGGCGAGGCCCGCAGCCGCATCGGCGCCAACGTGCCACCGCTGCTGGCGCTCGAGGCGATGGCCATCACCTTCGTCCTGGGCCCGGCCAGAGGATAAAGCACTTTCCCTCGCGGCCTCGACCGGAGCACACTCTTGGCGTGGGTCCGCGCCGGGGCCAGCTGCTGGGGGACAACCGACGCAGAGGGCCCATGCCCAGGTGTCAGCACATCCTTTGGGGGGATGGGCTCCTTGCACCGATCGGAGATGCACATGAGCAGACGTCACGTCATCGGGGGAGCGCTTGCGGCAACGGCGCTCACCCTCTCAGTCACCGCGGGGGCCGCTTCGGCGACCTCCTCACCAGGCGCACCGCCTCCGGATGCGTTCACGCACTGGCGCCAGACGCTCACCACCGAGGTGCTCGGTCCCTTCGGGATCGACGTACGCCACGGTGACGTCCTGGTCGCCGACGGCTTCACCGGAGTCGTCTCCCACCTGGTGGGCCGTCACGCCGTGCCGGTGGTCACCGACGCCCCCGGTGCGGCCGGAGTCGCCCGCAGCGCCGACGGCACCCGCATGGCCTACACGACGACCGCCGGGATGGGCAAGGCGACCTCACTGGTCATCACGCAGGCCGGCAAGGCCGACGTCGTCGCTGACCTCTCGGGCTTCGAGGCCAGAGCCAACCCCGACGCCGGGGTGAGCTACGGGCTGCTCCCGACGGCCAGTGACTGCGCCAAGCAGTTCATGCGCAAGGTCTCGGGCGGCCCCGCGACCTACACGGGACTGGTCGACTCCCACCCGTATGCGGTCGCTCCTCTCGACGACGGCTCGTGGGCAGTCGCCGAGGCCGCCGGAAACGACGTGCTCAGGGTCAGCCCTACGGGCGCGATCAGCGTCCTCGCCCTGCTGCCGGCGCAACCGCTCGTCTTCACGGCGGCGATGGCCGCCTCGCTGGGGGGCCCGGACTGCCTCGTCGGCGAGACCTACCGCTTCGAGCCGGTGCCGACCGACGTCGAGGTCGCCCCCGGGGGTCGCCTCTTCGTCACCACCCTCCCGGGCGGGCCGGAGGGTCCCGAGCTCGGTGCGCGCGGCTCGGTCTACCGCCTCAACCCGAGCTCGGGCGGAGCCGTCCGGGTCGCCACCGGCTTCCTGGGGGCGACAAACCTCGCCATCGGCTCCGGTGACGCCGGTAACACCCTCTTCGTCACCGAGCTCTTCGCCGGACGGATCTCGAAGGTGAAGGCGGGGCGCACCACGACGTTCGCGACCCTGCCCAACGTCCTGTCCGTCGAGGTCGACGACGGGTCGGTGTATGCCGGGACGCTCGCTCAGCTCGACGACCTGGGCAACGTGACGGCGCCCGGCTCGGTGGTGCGTCTGTCGCGGTGACTCGTCCGGTTGGTCCCGGTGCGGCCGCCCGGGACCATCCGGCCGCCGGGCAGTGGTGACCTCGCACGGTTCCAAGGCTCTCGGGGTAGCGTGCTCCGACAAAGGCCGCGGGGCCCCGCCCCGTGATCCCGCCGTGATCCCAGGAGTGCTGCACCATGACCCAGCCCGGGCCGACCGGCCGACTGCGGTGGACGTCCAGACCCCTGGGACCGCTGGGGCGCCGCGACGCCAGCCGCGGCCTGAGGCGGCGCCATCCGGTCCTCGGGCTCGTCGCCACCGTGGTGGGGGCCCTGAGCCTCTCGTCGTGCGCCGTGCTGCCCTTCGTGTCGCAGGACCCTCCGGCGACCTCGGCGGCGCCGGCTCCGGGCAGCCAGGACCCGCCTGCGTCGAGCACCGGTCTGACGTCGTTCTACTCGCAGCGGCTGAGCTGGTCCTCGTGCTCCGGCGGTGAGTGCGCCTCGCTCACGGTGCCGGTCGACTACGGCAACCCCGGTGCCGGCTCGCTCAAGCTGGCCCTGCTGAGGGTGCCGGCTGGCCGCCCCTCGGAGCGACTGGGGTCGCTGGTGGTCAACCCCGGCGGCCCGGGCGGGTCAGGTGTCGACTACGCCAAGGCCGCCACCCGCATCGTCGGTGCGGTCGTGCACGACCGCTTCGACGTCGTCGGCTTCGACCCGCGCGGGGTGGGACGGTCGGCCCCCCTCGACTGCCTTGGCGACGCCGGGCTCGACACCTTCCTGGCGACCGACCCCACACCCGATACCGGCGCCGAGGAGCAGGCGCTGCTTGCGCAGGGGAAAGCCCTGGGTGCGGGTTGCCTGGCCAAGAACCCCCAGCTGCTCGCCCACGTCTCGACCATCGACGTCGCCAAAGACCTCGACGTGCTGCGGGCCGCCCTCGGGGAGGCCAAGCTCAACTACCTCGGCAAGTCCTACGGCACCTTCATCGGCTCCACCTATGCCGGCCTCTTCCCGCTCAAGGTCGGGCGGATGGTGCTCGACGGCGTCGTGCCTCCCGAGCTGAGCGCGCAGGAGGTCAACCTCGGTCAGGCCGAGGGCTTCGAGCGCGCCACCCGGGCCTACGTGCAGGACTGCATCCAGCAGGCGGGCTGCCCCCTCGGAACCACCGTCGACGGCGGCATGCGGTGGCTCGCCGACTTCCTCGTGCGGGTCGACGCCCAGCCGGTGCCGGTGACCGACGACCAGCGGGTGACCCAGCTCGACGAGGGATGGGCCTCGATCGCCCTGGCCGAGGCCATGTACGACCAGTCCTACTGGTCGCCGCTGAGCGACGGGCTCAAGGCGGCGGTGGGCGGCGACGGCAACCTCCTGATGCGCATCGCCGACGCCTACGCGGACCGCACCCCCGGGGGGCAGTACACCGGCAACCTCCTGGAGGTGCTCTACGCCGTCAACTGCGTCGACCGGCCCGAGACCGGCGACCTGGCCTCGTTCCGCAGCGCTGCGGCCGCCGCCGAGAAGGTGGCGCCGATCTTCGGCCGCAACATCGCCTGGAGCTCGGTGGTGTGCAGCCAGTGGCCGGTCAAGGGCACCGACCCGCCGCACACGATCTCAGCCAAGGGCTCCGGCCCGATCGTCGTCGTGGGGACGACACGCGACCCCGCGACGCCCTACGAGTGGTCGGTCAAGCTGCGCCAGGAGCTGGCGAACGCCGTGCTGATCTCCTACGACGGCGACGGCCACACGGCGTACAAGCGTTCGAACGCCTGCGTCGACGACCCCATCGACGCCTACTTCGTCGACGGCACGACGCCCCAGGACGGGCTGAGGTGCTGACCTCCGGCCTGCCCAGCGCACAGAGGAGGGAGGCGTTTTCGCCAACGGCGAGGTTGTCCGTATAGTGGTGGACCGCGCGTCCGGAGCCCTCGGGAAGCCAGCGTGCACGCCGCTTTAGCTCAGTCGGCCAGAGCGATTCACTCGTAATGAATAGGTCATCGGTTCGATTCCGATAAGCGGCTCCACCACGAAGGCCCAGGTCAGCGC
>JALYVC010000365.1 GCA_030853445.1 Actinomycetota bacterium
CCGCTGACCTGCTCGCGGGCTTTCTGGCCGCCCTCCCCGCGCATCCGCGCAGTGCGCCGTACGACGACCCCTATGCCGCGGGGCTCGCGGTGCGCCGCGCCGTCCTCGGCGGCGCGCACGTCGACCGGGCGTCGGCGGCCGTCGACGACGTCACCCGCGACTTCCAGCAGCTCATCACCCGCTACGCGTGGGGGAGCGTCTGGGCCAGGCCCGGTCTCGACCGGCGCTCACGCTCGATGGTCACCCTGACCGCCCTCGTCGCCCACGGTCACCTCGACGAGCTGGCGATGCACCTGCGCGCCGCGGTGACCAACGGCCTGAGCCGCGGTGAGATCGTCGAGGTGCTGCTGCAGTCGGCGCTCTACTGCGGGGTCCCCGCGGCCAACTCCGCCTTCCGCGTCGCCCAGCAGGTGCTGGCCGAGCTCGACGACGACCCCACCCCCCAGCTGACCCCCCATCCGACTCCCGACCCCGCCCCCTCAGACCCGGGCGCTACCCCGCCCTCCCGCAGCAGTCTCGAAGGAGAGATGACCTCATGACCTCGGCCTACGTCTACGACGCCGTGCGCACCCCGTTCGGCCGCTTCGGCGGCGCCCTGGCAGGCACCCGGCCCGACGACCTCGCCGCGACGGTGCTGTCGGCGGTCGTCGCCCGCCACCCCGAGCTCGACCCCGCCAGGATCGACGAGGTGGTGCTCGGCGACGCCAACGGTGCGGGCGAGGACAACCGCAACGTCGCCCGCATGGCCGTGCTGCTCGCCGGCCTACCCGTCACGGTGCCGGCGTCCACGGTCAACCGGCTCTGCGGCTCCAGCCTCGACGCCGCGATGATCGGCTCGCGCACGGTCGAGACGGGCGACGCCGAGCTCGTGCTCACCGGTGGTGTCGAGTCGATGACCCGGGCGCCGTGGGTGATGCCCAAGCCGGCCAGGGCGTTCCCGGCCGGGAACGCCGAGCTCGTGTCGACCACGCTGGGGTGGCGTCTGGTCAACGCCCGGATGCCGAAGGACTGGACCATCTCGCTCGGAGAGTGCAACGAGCAGCTGCAGGAACGCTTCGGGATCAGCCGCGAGCGTCAGGACGAGTTCGCCCTCCGCTCGCACCGGCTCGCCGACATCGCGTGGAGCGAGGGCTTCTACGACGCACTGGTCGTGCCGGTCGAGGGGGTCGAGCTCCCGCGTGACGAGGGCATCCGCGGTGGGTCGTCCTTGGAGAAGCTGGCGAGTCTGCAGCCCGCCTTCCGCCCCGACGGCACGATCACGGCCGGCAACGCGTCGCCGCTCAACGACGGGGCCTCGGCCGTGCTCATCGGCTCGGAGGCCGCGGCCGAGATCCTCGGTGGGGCGGCCCCGCTGGCCCGTGTCGCCGGACGAGGGGCGCACGCGCTGGAGCCGCAGATGTTCGGCTTCGCCCCGGTCGAGGCCGCCAACGCCGCCCTGCGGCGCGCCGGTATCGGGTGGTCCGACGTGGGGGCGGTCGAGCTCAACGAGGCCTTCGCCGTGCAGTCGCTGGCCTGCGTCGGCGCCTGGGACGTCGACCCGGAGATCGTCAACAGCAGGGGTGGCGCCATCGCCATCGGGCACCCGCTGGGCGCTTCCGGCGGTCGCATCCTCGGCACCCTCGCCAAGCGTCTGCGCGACTCCGGGGAACGCTGGGGAGTGGCGGCCATCTGCATCGGCGTCGGTCAGGCCCTGGCCGTTGTGGTCGAGAACGTCGACACGGCGGCACGCGACTGGCCCGGCAGTGGCGCCTCGTGAGTCACTGAACCTCTCGCCGATGTCGACGACGTCGTATCGGGCGCCGCAGACACGGTGCGCGAGCAGGTATGTCGCGACCGCGCACGGTAGGGATTGCGGCATGCCTCGGCCTGCGCACAGGCGGGGCCTGAGGCGGCGGCTGGGCCGGAGCCGGGGGCTGGGCTCGCGGACGGGACTGGGCTCGCTGTGCTTGCCGTACCAGCCAGGCTTGCTGCCGTGGCGCGCGACCTCGACCGCCACGCGTTCAAGACCGCGGGCGCCTTCGGGTCGATGACCGCTGCCGGTCGTGCGCTACCGCGAGACCTCAGCGCGGCATCAGGTGCACCGCGAAGGCGCCCCACTTCTGCTGGCTGCTGCGACCACTGCTGCCAATGCTGCTGGAACCGGGTTCCAGCTACGCGCTCGAGATCGGGTGGGAGTCTGACCACCCGCTCCATGGCTGATCTCGAAGAGGATCCAGCCGACCCCAGACACCGACCACAGACACCGACCACAGACACCGACCTCGAGTCCGGGCGGATTCCATCCGGGCAACGGGTCGTGCACTACCGAGTCGCAGCCTCGGCAGAAGCACGCGGCCCAGCTGGTTCGGCGACCTTGCGTCGCCACGCGTCCTGGGTCGCGAGCTCGGTGTTGGAGGACAGCGTCACCCACTTGGTGATGAGCTGCTCGCCCGTGGGGCTCCGATAGGGCGTCAGGACGTCGAGCTCACCCCGGTGATCGTCGGTTGGGGTGGCGGGTGGCGGGGTGGGAGAGCCCCCGACCCGGATGTCGCGGCCCCGGTCGTTGCGGAACACCACCCCGTCGAGCCGGCTGGGACTCCCGACCATCGAGAACTCGCCCCGGTGGTGCGCATCGTGGTGTCGAGGGCAGAGGCTGAGCATCCGGTCGACGTCTGTGGCTCCGCCGTCGGCCCAGTGGTCGAGATGGTGGACTTCGACGTGGCGGGTGGCGCTGCATCCCGGATATCGACAGCCGCGGTCGCGATCCTCGAAGAGGCGACGTGACCGGTCAGGCACGATGCGTTGGTCGCGCCCCACGTTGACCGGGACCCCGTCGATTTCCCAGATCGGCTGGACGACACCGTCGCACGCGAACTTGGCGGCCAGGCTCGGGGGGATGGCGCCCCGCCCGTTGATCCAGGACCCGTCGCCGGAGAGGTGCACGTAGACGCGGTACCGCTGGGCCCGTGAGGCGGACGTGACGGTCGACAGCGACCGGTTTGCCACCTCGACCATCGCCTCACCCATGGTGATCCTCGGCCCGTCGCCCCCGGTGGTAGAGGAGCCGTGGAGGCTGCCGACGCGGGCATCCCGCCCGACCCCGTCGTCACCTGCGGTCGCCGCGCGAAACAGCGCATCCTTCGCCTCGAGCAAGGCCTGCTCCACGAGTGCCCCGACGTCGGAGGGAGCCGAGAACCGCACCCAGAACCGTCCGTTGGCATGCCCCATCGTCAGCTCCGGTGGCTGAAGCGCCCAGGCGAGGGAGCCAGCGGTCCCTGCCCCCTCGGGGTCTCGTAGTGCAGGGATGACGATCTTGCGAACAGGCGTCAGGGCTCCCGGGACGGGCTCGGCGATGGCGGGCACTCCCGGCGCTGCGGCGGATGACGAAGAGCGCTCCGGTGCACCAGTTTCCTCCGAGACCCCTGTAGGGGCCGCCGAACCTGCTTTCGCCGAACCTGCTTCCGCGGCCGCTCCCACCGGAAGTGGCGGGTTCCCTTCCGTGAACTGGTAGCGGCTGAGGGCGCGACGCAGCTGGGGAACGGTGGCGCGCTCCGCCAGCTCGGTGGCGGCGCGCTCGTGGTCCGGGGGCACGAACTTGGCCACGACCGCGGCCTGGTCGAGGGAGACCGACCCAGCACGCACGGCCGATGCCAGGGTAGGCATCGAGGCCCAGCGGTGCGCGACGCGGGTCACGTCGTGGGCCCGAGCAGGGGAGAGCCCGACCCGCAGCACCAGCCAGTGTTCCGGCGACAAGATGCCACCGCCAGCCCACAGCTCGCCGTCCATCACTCGGACGGCGAGCTCGAGGAGGGCGGCCTCCGTCTGGTGGAGGCGCGCGGCGATCTCAGCCGCCTCGTCGTGGGCGAGGTCAGATGCTGCTTCTCGGGGAGTCACCGCCGTCTTGTGGGCCATGACCAATTCGAACATGTGTTCGAACAACAGTCAAGGGGGTGCAGCATCCCACGCGGTTGACGGGTGGCTCATTTGTGACCTGGCAGCAGGGCGACGGCCCGGCTGGCGACGACTCGGCAGGACGCCTGGTGCACGGCGGGTGCCAGCTCAGTGCGCCTCAGTCCGCGGCGCCCGGGGCGCGTACACCGCCACGACCACCGCGATGACGGCGACGATGGCGGCGCCCCACATCATCGCGCCTCTGACACCGTCAACGAAGGCCGCACGCGCCGCTGCGGCGACCGCCGGCC
>JALYVC010000378.1 GCA_030853445.1 Actinomycetota bacterium
CGCCATGGCCCTCCTACGGCGCCACCGGCGGAGCCTGGCCACGGTGGTCGGCCTGCACGCCCTCGCCGCGGTCGCCGCCCTGGCCGCGCCCCGCATCCTCGGCCTGCTCGTCGACGGCGTCACGAGCGGGTCGACGACCCTCGCCACGGTTGATCGCCTGGCCCTGGTGCTGGCGGCGGCGACCGTCGTCCAGACCGTCGTCACGTGGTTTGCGCGGCGTGCGTCGTTCCGCATGGGAGAGGACGTCTTCGCCGAGCTGCGCGAGCAGTTCATGAGCCGGGTGGTGTCGTTGCCGCTCTCGACCGTCGAGCGCGCAGGCACCGGCGACCTCGTCTCGCGCACCACCAACGACGTCGAGGCGCTCTCCCAGGTGGCGAGGTACGGCGTGCCGTCGATCTTCGTGGCCGTCGTGACGGTGAGCATCACGGTGGTGGCCGCCCTGCTGACCGACTGGCTGGTCGCGCTGCCGCTCTTCATCGGCGTGCCCCTGCTGGTCGTCTCCACCCGCCGCTACCTCCGCCTGGCCCCCGACGGCTACCTGCGCGAGCGGGCCACCTACGCGGTTCTCAACGGCGTCGTGAGCGAGACGGTCGACGGCGCCCGCACCGTCGACGCGCTGGGGCTGTCCGGCCGCCGCCGCGCCCGCACCGACCGGGCGCTGCGCGACTGCTTCGACGCCGAGGTCTACACCCTGCGGCTGCGAACGATCTGGTTCCCCCAGGTCGAGGTCGCCTACCTCCTGCCGGTCGCCGCCACGCTCGCCTGGGGCGGCTGGCTGGTCTTCCGCGGCCAGACCACCGTGGGCACCGTCACGGCCATCGCGCTCTACGTCCAGGCCCTCAGTGAGCCCCTGGACGAGCTGCTCATGTGGCTCGACGAGATCCAGGTCGGGGCCACCTCACTGGCCCGGGTCATCGGCATCGCCGACGTCCCCCCCGACCGCACCGCGAGCGGTGCGACACCCAGCGACGACCGTCTCGCCGTCACCGACGTCCACTACTCCTACCGCCCGGGCCGTGACGTCCTGCGGGGCGTGAGCCTCGACCTGCGCCCCGGGGAACGCCTGGCGGTGGTCGGCCCGTCCGGGGCCGGTAAGTCGACCCTGGGCCGGCTCCTGGCCGGCATCGACGGGCCCCGTCTGGGTCGCGTCGACGTCGGTGGGGTGCCGCTGGTCGACCTCGAGCTCGGGCAGCTGCGTGGTCAGGTGGCGCTCGTGACCCAGGAGCACCACGTCTTCGTCGGCACGCTCGAGGACAACCTCCTGCTCGCGCGCCCCGACGCCGACCACCAGACGCTGCTCGGGGCCCTGGCCGCGGTCGACGCCGACGGCTGGGCGCTGGGACTGCCCGACGGTCTGGCGACCAGGGTGGGTAGCGGCGCCCAGGCCCTGACCCAGGCCCAGTCGCAGCAGCTGGCCCTCGCCCGGCTGGTGCTGGCCGACCCCCATACGCTGGTGCTCGACGAGGCGACCTCGCTGCTCGACCCGCGCGCGGCGCGCCACCTCGAGCGCTCGCTGGCGGCCGTCGTGCAGGGCCGCACGGTCGTGGCCATCGCCCATCGGCTGCACACAGCCCACGACGCTGACCGGGTCGCCGTCGTCGACGCAGGCCTCGTCACCGAGATCGGCACCCACGACGAGCTCATCGCTGCCGACGGGGCCTATGCCGCCCTCTGGCGCTCGTGGCGCGACGAGCCCGTCGCCAGCCCCGCCACCGGCTGACCCCCTCGCTCCGTACCGCGACGTTCTACCCCGCAACACCGGGGTAGAACGTCGCCGTAGGACGCGACCGATCACCCCGCTACCCGCGCTAGCGCCGCCGGCAGAGCCCTTCCGGCCCGGGTCGCTGGAAACTTTCTGCCCATTTCCTCAAACCACTCGTGACGTGGCTCCGAATGACTGATGAGCAGGATGGATCGGCCGGCGGCGCCTTCGGGGGCGGCCGGGCGGCCGAGCCCCGTGTGGGCTCCTGCCGGAGGTCGCGGGCCGACCCGGCGCCGACAGGCGCAGGTGAGTCCCGGTCCCGCCCCACACAGGGGCTGGGGTGGGAGACCTTCGCGCGCTGGTGGGCCCGTCTCGCTTGGGGGGAGGAGACGGGCCCACGGGGCGGAGAGGGCGGGACCGGAGTCGGGAGACGGACGACTGCGAGGGCAGGGGGCCACGCAGCACGAAGGCTCCCGCTCCGGTCCCTTCCGCGTGCACACGCGCTCCCACGCCCCGCGGTCAGCCGGCGACGGCCGTCGGCTCGCCGTCGGGCACCGGCGGGAGGTCGGCGATCTCGCCCGCCGAAGAGCCCTCGGCGCCCCGGCACGGTCAGCGAGCGGTTGTTGATCTGCATCACGAGCCCGATGATGGCGCGCTCGCTCCACGTGCATCGCCTTCTGCGAGCCCCCAACCCCGCCGGCCCCGACCACCTGCAGACCCCGACCGGGGCCTTGCGGAAGGTGATGACCGACCCCCATCGCCTCGGCCGGCCGGCCGGCCGGGATCATCACGTCGGCAGCCGGTGCGCGCGCTGGAGGTTGAGGCACTTCAGCCGGGGGCCACAGGTAGCGGCGCAGGTCCCACGAGGTCGTGGCGACGCCCACGACGTCGTGGTCGAGCACCTCGGGCCCGCGCCTGGTGCTCGGCCGCGAGGTCAGGCCCTTCCGAGGCGCTTGAGCGCGCCCAGGGTGGTGGTCAGTGCGGCCGCCCATTGCTGGTCCCTCAGCCCGAAGGGGGGCTCGAAGCCGAGCAGGTGCTGGGCGGTGACGTTCTGGGGCTCGGTGTACTTCCGGATGCCGTCGGCGCCGTGGCGACGACCCAGGCCGGAGTCCTTCATACCACCCATGGGGGCCGACATCGTGGCCCAGGCGGCGGCATACCCCTCATTGATGTTGACCGTGCCGCAACGGATGCGCGCGGCCAGGCGGCGCCCCTCGCCGACGTGGCGGGTGAAGATGCTGGCGTTGAGACCGTAGGCCGAGTCGTTGGCCAGGTCGACGGCCTCGTCGTCGCTCGACACGCGGTAGACCGACACGACCGGACCGAAGGTCTCCTCGTCGCGGCAGCTCATGCCCCTCGTCACGCCCTCGAGCACGGTCGGCTCGAAGAAGAAGGGGCCGAGGTCGGGACGGGCGTGGCCGCCGGCGAGCACACGGGCACCCTTGGCGCGCGCGTCCTCCACGTGCTCAGCCACCCGCTCGACCTGGTCCTTCGACAACAGGCTGCCCATGTCGAAGCCCCAGCGCAGCTCGCCTCCGAGTCGCATCGCCCTCACGGCCGGGATGAAGCGCTCGAGGAACGCGTCGGCGATGCCCTCGTGCAGCAGCAGCCGCTCGGTGTGCATGCACAGCTGCCCTCCCGAGGCGAATGCGGAGCGCAGGGCGCCGCTGACCGCGCGGTCGAGGTTGGCGTCGGCCCGCACGTAGAGCGCGTTCTTGCCGCCCAGCTCGAGCGAGACGCCCACCAGCCGGCGCGCCGCGACCTGGGCGACGTGCCGACCCGTGCCGGTCGAGCCGGTGTAGCACAGGTAGTCGGCCTGCTCGACGACCGCCTGGCCGACGGTGTCACCCGCCCCCAGCACGACCTGGAGGACGCCTTCGGGCAGCCCCGCCTCGGCGAGCAGCTCGACGCCCTTCAGAGCAGTCAGGCTGGTCTGCAGGTCAGGACGCAGCACGACGGCGTTGCCCGCCATCAGGGCTGGGACGAGGTCGGTCATCGAGAGGCTGAAGGGGTAGTTCCACGGAGAGACGACCCCGACGACCCCCTTGGGCAGCAGGGTCTCCACGCTCTGGGTGAGCGCCAGGAAGGGCCCGAGGTGACGCCTGGGCCGCAGGTATGCCGCCGACGCGCGGGCGTAGTGCCTGGCACACAGGGCGGTGTCGAGCACCTCCTCGAAGGCCTGCGCCCGCGCCTTGCCCGACTCGAGCTGGATGAGGTCGAGGATCTCGGACTGGCGCGAGAGCACGAGGTCGTGGAAGCGCAGCATGACCGCCGCGCGGGTCGACATCGACGTGCGGGCCCACGCCTTCTGGGCGGCCCGCGCCCCGGCGACCGCGAACGTGACGTCGTGAGGGGTCGAGAGCGGGATCGAGGCCACCGGCCCGCCGGTCATCGGCGTGGTGGTCATGCGCCACTGTGGGCGCGGGGCGCACACGGCGCGGGCAGTGAGGGCACGAGCGGTCTCGGGCTCGACGGCATAGGTCGCCGTGGCGTCCGTCTCCGGGTCAGCGATGGTCTCCGGTGGCATGAGGTGAGGATAGAGCCTCCCCCGGACCCTCACTACTGCCGGTAACCTACGGCTCACGAGGGGGCGTCCCGGCCCCGCTAGGCTGCCGGGATGAAGATCGCTGTCGCGGGGCTGGGCTACGTGGGCCTGTCGAATGCCGTCCTGCTCGCCGCCCACCACGAGGTCGTCGCCTTCGACGTCGACGCCGAGCGGGTCGCCCTGGTCAACGACCGGCGCTCACCGATCGTCGACCCCGAGCTGGAGGACTACCTCGCCACCCACGAGCTCGACCTGCGGGCCACCACCGACCGCGAGGACGCCTGCTCGGGCGCCGCGATCGTGGTGGTCGCGACCCCGACCGACTACGACCCCGAGCGCAACTTCTTCGACACCTCGTCGGTCGACGAGACGATCGACGCCGTGGCGCGCATCGCCCCCGGCGCCACGGTCGTCGTCAAGTCGACGATCCCCGTCGGCTTCACCCGCTCGCGGCTCGAGACCCACCCCGGCCTGACCCTGCTCTTCTCGCCCGAGTTCCTTCGCGAGGGGCGGGCGCTGCACGACAACCTGCACCCCAGCCGGGTCGTCGTGGGCGGCGACCCCGCGGCGGCCAGGCAGTTCGCCGACCTGCTCGTCGAGGGGGCCCTCGACGACGACGTCCCTGTGCTGCTCACCGACCCCACCGAGGCCGAGGCGATCAAGCTCTTCGCCAACACCTACCTCGCCATGCGGGTCGCCTACTTCAACGAGCTCGACACGTACGCCGCGATGCACGGCCTCGACACCCGCTCGATCATCGAGGGCGTCGGCCTCGACCCCCGGATCGGCTCGCACTACAACAACCCGTCGTTCGGCTACGGCGGCTACTGCCTGCCGAAGGACACCAAGCAGCTGCTGGCCAACTTCGACCAGGTGCCGCAGAACCTCA
The DNA here is from genome assembly GCA_030853445.1 of Actinomycetota bacterium. Taxonomy (GTDB): domain Bacteria; phylum Actinomycetota; class Actinomycetes; order Actinomycetales; family Dermatophilaceae; genus Lapillicoccus. The sequence goes on from JALYVC010000378.1 coordinate 5,137, forward strand.
TCCACGCCATCGTCGACTCCAACACCACCCGCAAGGACTTCGTCGCGAGCGACATCCTGGGCCGCGAGCCGCAGGTGGTCGGGATGTACCGCCTGGTGATGAAGTCGGGCTCCGACAACTTCAGGTCGTCGTCGATCCAGGGAATCATGAAGCGCATCAAGGCCAAGGGCGTCGAGGTCGTGGTCTACGAGCCGGCCCTCGACGACGACGACTTCTACCACTCGCGGGTCGTGCGCGACCTCGAGGAGTTCAAGGCGGTCAGCGACGTCATCGTGGCCAACCGGCACACCGACGACCTGGCCGACGTGGCGCAGAAGGTCTACACCCGCGACATCTACGGTCGCGACTGAGCCGACCCTCCCCCCACGTGGGAGGGGGCGCACCCCTCCCACGTCGCCCTGTTGCGCCCGACGCGCCCTTCCGACCCCGACTCCAGTCCCAAAAGGGCACGTGGGACGCAACCAGCGGGCTGCGGGGGACGGGCCGTCATGCGCGCTCGTACGGCGCGACGACGACCTCCACCCGCTGGAACTCCTTGACGTCGGAGTAGCCGGTCGTCGCCATGGCGCGGCGCAGGGCCCCGATGATGTTGGTCGTGCCGTCGGCGAGGCGGCTCGGGCCGAAGAGGATCTCCTCGAGGCTGCCCTGGGTGCCCATCTCGATGCGCTCGCCGCGGGGCAGCAGGCCGTGGTGCGCCTCGGGGCCCCAGTGGAAGCCGCTGCCGGGCGCCTCGGAGG